>NZ_JBSGEZ010000026.1:0-97978 GCF_053603155.1 Nocardia sp. NPDC004260
AGGGCGACATCGACCGAAACACCTACAAGATTGAGATCGACGTCACCATCAACACCAGTTGACACCAGCCCGACCAGCCTATGTGAGCGGCATTGCGGTTAGCGGGCGAGGCGGCGGTACGGTCGAGGACCCGATCGACCTCGGCGCGCGCGTCGGCCACCCGGCCGAGATCGGGCACCGGGCAGGCGATCGCGGCCCGCAGCGACAGCGACCCCTTCGCGTCGAAGTGCTCGATCAACTGACGTGTCCAGGCCGTCACCGCCTGCGCGGATCGGTAGCCCGGTAGCAGCACGTAGACGCGGTCACCGATCGCGGTGGTCACCGAGTCACCGCGAAAGGAACTGGCACGCAACCGGAGTACGCCACCCAGCGCGGCCCGGTCGGCGCCGGACGCGTGCTCACCCGCCATGAGCGCGAAGCCGATCACCGCGGCCGGACCGGTCGACGGAAGACGCAGCGCGTTCGCCACCGCCGCGGCGTCGACCGCCGCACCCGCGCCGAACAGCCGGCGGATCAGCAGCGCCTCGGTGGTGGGCGCGTCCAGGCTCCGGGAGATCAGGCGTCCCGCGATGGCCGCCGCGCCGCGCAGGATCTCCGCCGCGTCCGGGTGGAACGGCCGATCCCCCTGCTGCAGCCAGATCGCGCCGAGCACGCGCGGGGCGCGTGCTCGCGCGTCGGTGGGTCGGCGTATCCCGATCGCCAGCCTGCGCTTGATGTTCAACTCGTCGTGGGCGGGCACGTCGACGATCTCGTCTGTGTCGCGCAGCCGATCGAGCACGCCCCACTGCCGCAGCAGGGTCAGGTACTCCGGCGGTCCCTCCCGGCCCAGGATCGATCGCACACGCAACTCGTCGGCGGTCTCGTCGGACGCCGAGTACGCGAGCACATGCGACTGCGGGTCCTCGATCGACACCATCCCGCCCGCGTGGTCCGCGATCATCTGCGCCAGCGCGAACAGGTCGATGTCCGCGGCGACTTCCTCACCATCCCCGCCCACGTTCCCGTCCTTCGGCCAACTCGACAACGCATTTGCCTCATCTTTGTCCAATCGACTCATTGTCCGGACAGTTTTCCGGTGTTGACTTCCCAGTACCGAAATTTCATCTGACAACTGGAGGTTCCATGGACGCCGTCGTGTCCCCGCCCCCGCCGGTCAACGATCCGGTGGGCAGCTTCGCGCCGGGCACGGCGGAACGCGAGCGCCTGCGGACGAAGCTGGCCGATCTGGCCGCGACCCCGACGGAGGTCACCCACGTGATCGGCGGTGTGCATCGGCACGGCTCGGGCGAACGCGTCACGGTGAGGCAGCCGCACCGGCACGCCGCCGTGCTCGGCACGCTCACCACGGCCGGGCCCGGCGAGGTTCGCGACGCCATCGCGGCGGCCGCCGCCGCGGCCCCGGGGTGGCGTGCGCTGCCGTTCGCCGAGCGCGCCGCGATCTTCCTGCGCGCCGCGGACCTGCTGGCCGGCCCGTGGCGCGAAACCATCGCCGCCGCAACGATGCTGGGCCAGTCGAAGACGGCCTACCAGGCCGAGATCGACACCCCGTGCGAGCTGGTCGACTTCTGGCGGTTCAACGTGCACTTCGCTCAACGGATCCTGGCGGATCAGCCGATCTCGGCCCCCGGAGTGTGGAATCGGATGGACTACCGGCCGCTCGAGGGATTCGTCTACGCGATCACGCCGTTCAACTTCTCCGCCATCGCGGGCAACCTGCCCACCGCACCCGCGCTGATGGGCAACACCGTGGTGTGGAAACCGGCTCTCACCCAATCGGTGGCGGCGTACTGGACGATGAAGCTGCTCGAGGCGGCGGGGCTGCCGCCCGGCGTGATCAACATGGTGCACGGCGCGGGCCCCGAGGTGTCGGAAGTGGCCCTGGCCGACCACCGGCTCGCGGGCATCCACTTCACCGGATCCACCGCGACCTTCCGCCACCTCTGGCGCACCGTCGCGACGCATCTCGACCGCTACGACTCCTACCCGCGCCTGGTCGGCGAGACCGGCGGCAAAGACTTCGTCGTCGCGCACAGCTCCGCAGATCCGGACGTACTGAGTACGGCCCTGATCCGCGGCGCGTTCGACTACCAGGGCCAGAAGTGCTCGGCCGCCTCGCGCGCTTTCCTGCCGCGGTCGGTGTGGGATCGGATGGGCCGCGAGTTCATCGACCGGGTGGCCGGGCTCAGCTACGGCGACGTCACCGATTTCGGTCACTTCGGCGGCGCACTCATCGATCGGCGGGCTTTCGACAAGAACACCGAAGCCCTCGCGCGCGCCAAGGCGACCCCGAGCCTGACCATCGCCACGGGCGGCCACGCCGACGACAGCGTCGGCTATTTCGTCGAGCCGACCGTCCTGCTCGGCGACGACCCGACCGACGAGGCGTTCCGCACCGAGTACTTCGGCCCGATCCTGGCCGTGCACGTGTACGACGATTCGGTCCGCGGCTCGTTCGAGTCCGTGCTCGACCTGATCGACCGTGGTTCGCCCTACGGCCTGACCGGCTCGGTCATCGCCCGGGATCGCGCGGCGATCGCCACGGCCGCCGACCGGTTGCGCTTCGCGGCGGGCAACTTCTACATCAACGACAAACCCACCGGCGCGGTCGTCGGCCAGCAGCCGTTCGGCGGGTCGCGCGCGTCCGGCACCAACGACAAGGCAGGCTCGGCACAGAACCTGCTGCGCTGGACCTCCGCTCGCACGATCAAGGAAACCTTCGTCCCCGCGACCGACCACCGCTACCCGCACCAGGAGTTGTGATGGCCTTCTCCGGACTGCTGCGGCCCGCCGTGCTGGCGGCCTCCCGCTCCCCGCGCGTGGAGCGCGCGATCACCCGCATCCCGGCCACCAGGAAGGTGGTCGACCGTTTCATCGCGGGCGAGACCGAGGGCGACGCGGTCGCCGCGACCTCGGCGCTGCTCGGCTCCGGCCGCTCGGTCACCATCGACTACCTCGGCGAGGACACCACCGATCTCGACCGCGCCCGTGGCACCGTCGCACACTATCTGCGGCTGTTGTCGGCACTGGCGCGACTGCGGGCCGTGAACGATCCTCCGGTGCCGCAGCTGGAAGTGTCGCTGAAGCTTTCCGCACTGGGCCAGTCGCTCCCGCAGAACGGATACGCCATCGCCCGGGAGCACGCCTACGAGATCTGCACGGCGGCGAAGTCCGCCGGGGTCTGGGTGACCGTCGACGCCGAAGACCACACCACCACCGACGCGACGCTGGCGATCGTGCGCGAGCTGCGTTTGGACTTCCCATGGCTCGGCACGGTCTTGCAGGCCTATCTCAAACGCACCGAGGCGGACTGCCACACCTTCGCGGGCCCGGGATCGCGGATCCGCTTGTGCAAGGGCGCCTATCGCGAACCCGCGTCGGTGGCCTATCGGAGCCGTTCCGCGGTGGACGAATCCTACTTGCGGTGCCTGCGGGTTCTGCTGGAAGGCAAGGGGTACCCGATGATCGCCACACACGACCCGGCGCTGATCGATGCCGCGCTGCGCCAGGTGCGGGAAAGCGGCCGGAAGTCAGGCGATTTCGAGTTCCAGATGCTGCACGGCATCCGCGACACCGAACAGCGGCGCCTGGCCGGAGTGGGCCACACACTGCGCGTCTACGTGCCCTACGGAGACCAGTGGTACGGCTACTTCATGCGCAGGCTGGCCGAACGCCCGGCCAACATCGCGTTCTTTTTGCGCTCCTTGCGCGACCGCTGAGCGGGAGCGCGGACGGGCGAAGCCCACTCAACCGAGTCACCAGCACTGGCACGCTTTTCGCCGCCGCTTGCGGCGCCGCGCGACCATACTGGCGGAACACACGGTTTCGACCGAGTACGTGCCGTTGGCGCTGGAGAAAACGAACACAGCTTTAAGGAACAGCATGGTCCTCGCTCACCTACGCGCCCAGATGACGCGCCGCAAACCGCTCGGCGAGGTCGAGGACGAAGCCGCCACGGCCGACGAGCAGTTGTCGCGGTCGCTCGGCCTGTGGCAGCTCACCGCGATCGGTGTCGGCGGCATCATCGGCGCGGGCATCTTCACCTTGGCGGGCGCGGTGGCGCACTCGGTCACGGGGCCTTCGGTGTTGATCTCGTTCCTCATCGCGGGTGTGGCCAGCGCCGCCGCCGCGCTGTGTTACGCCGAGTTCGCCGGGATGGTGCCCAAGGCCGGGTCCGCCTACACCTACGGATACGTATCGCTCGGCGAGATCGCGGGCTGGTTCATCGGCTGGGATCTGCTGCTGGAGTACGTCGCGGTCGCGGCGGTGGTGGCCATCGGGGTCTCCGGCTACTTCAAATTCCTGTTGGAACAGGTCGACATCGCGTTGCCGGATTGGATGCTGGGCGCGGCGGGAACGGGTGACGGCCACGTCGTCGACGTGTTCGCCATGCTGTTCTGCCTCGGCACAGCCTGGCTGCTCTCGCGCGGCATCCGCAGCGTCGGCCGGTTCGAGACCGTCGCCGTCGGCATCAAGGTGGCCATCGTCGTGCTGATCATCGCGCTCGGCGTGTTCCACATCGACAGCTCGAACTACACCCCCTACTTCCCGTTCGGCACGAGCGCGGTGTGGACGGGCGCGGCCACCGTCTTCTTCGCCGTGTTCGGCTACGACGCGATGAGCACCGCCGCCGAGGAGTCCACCGAGGGCAAGAAGCATCTGCCGAAGGCGATCATCTATTCGCTGGCCATCGCCATGGTCCTCTACGTACTGGCGACCCTGGTGCTCACCGGCATGCAGAAGTACACCGAGATCAGCCCGACCAGCGGGTTCTCCACCGCGTTCGAATCGGTCGGGCAGCCGGGCGTCGCGAACATCATCGCGATCGGCGCCATCATCGGCATCGTCACCGTGGTGCTCACCTTCATGCTCGGCGTCACCCGCGTGTGGTTCGCCATGAGCCGCGACGGGCTGCTGCCGGAATGGTTCGCCAAGACCCATCCGGTCCGGAAGGTACCCACCCGGGTGACCTGGATCGTCGGCATCGGAGCGGCGCTGATGGCCGGGCTGCTGGACATCACCGTGGTGGCCGAACTGACCAATATCGGCATCCTGATGGCGTTCATCGTGGTGTCCGTCGCCGTGATCGTGCTACGGCGCACCCGCCCCGACGAGCCGCGCGAGTTCCGCCTGCCGTTCATGCTGGTCGTGCCGCTGATCGGCATCGGGTTCTCGGTGTATCTGATCTGGTCGCTGCCGTGGGAGACCTGGGCGCGCTTCGTGATCTGGCTGGTCGTCGGCCTGATCGTCTACTTCACCTACTCGCGCACCCATTCCAGGCTCGAGCGGCCCCGGCTCGCCGCGGCGGAAGGCCCCGCGCCTTCCTGACCGCGGGTCGTCGGCGGGTACCCCATTGCGCAAAGGTCGCTCGACTGCCTACGGTCGAAAACGTCGGCATCGGCGGCAGCCGCGACGTCGCGCGGCTCGGAAGGAGCGGTGGCGGATGGATCTGCGGGAGGTCGTGTCGGCGGGTGTGCTCGAACAGCGCGAGTTGCTGGCCCAGGGCGCACTTTCGGCGGAGCAACTGATCGAGGCGACGCTCGACGAAATCGATGCCGCGGCGGGTCTCGGCGCGTTCACTCATGTCCTGCGGGATGAGGCCAAGGCGGCGGCCGTCGAGCGGGACCGCGAGCGCGCGGCGGGCGAGCCGGTCGGCCCGTTGCACGGGGTGCCGGTCGCGGTGAAAGACGAGTTCGATGTCGCCGGCGTGGTGACCACCTTCGGCACCAGGGCGAATGCCACGCCCGCCGTGGCGGACGCCGAAGCCGTGCGCAGGCTGCGCGCGGCCGGGGCGATCATCATCGGCAAGACCGCGATGCCGGAATTCGGGCAGTGGCCCTACACCGAGTCCAGCACCTTCGGCGTCACCCGCAACCCGTGGGATCCGAGCCGCTCCGCAGGCGGATCGAGCGGCGGGTCCGCTACCGCGGTCGCGGCCGGGCTGGTGCCGGTCGCGCTCGCAGGCGACGGTGGCGGGTCGATCCGGATCCCGGCGGCTTGTTGCGGATTATTCGGTCTCAAGCCGCAACGCGGGCGTGTGCCGATGTCCCCGAACGAACACCTGTGGTGGGCATTGGGCGCCGCCGGGCCGCTGACCCGCGGCGTGCTGGACTCCGCCGTCGTCTACGACGTCATCCGTGGCAGCACCCCCACCGACCGATTCCGGGCGCCGGAACCGCCGACCTCGTTCGAGGCGGCGGCGCGCGAACCGGCCCGGCCGTTGCGCATCGGCTACAGCACCAAAGCGCACGCCCTGATGGCGAAACTCGATCCGCAGCACGTGCGCGCCGTCCGCGACACCGCGAAACTGCTCACAGAACTGGGCCACACGGTGGCGGAGATCGATCCGCACTACCCGGAATCCATGCACGCGTTCTTCCCGCAGTTCTTCGGCGGCGTGCGCGCGGAACTGGCCGAGATCGATCATCCGGAACTGCTCGAACGCCGCACCAAGCAGACGATGGCGCTCGGCGCCTGGGCGCGCAGGCCGGTCATCGAATGGGCGATCCGGCGCGCGGAGGCGTTGGCGCGCAAAATGGATCGCGTCTTCACCGAATGCGATCTGCTGCTGACTCCCACCATCGCGATCCGCCCGCCGCTGCTCGGCGTGCTCGACGGGGCGAATTCGGTACGAGCTCAGCTCGCTTCGATTCCGATGGTCGCCTACACCGAACTGTGGAATGTCACCGGCCACCCCGCCGCCTCGCTGCCCGCGGGCGTCGGTGACGACGGGCTGCCGTTGTCGGTGCAGCTGGTCGGCCCTACGAACGGCGAGACGACGATTCTTCCGATCGCCGCGCAACTCGAGCACGCGCGCCCGCATCCCCGTCCGGCGATCCTCTCGGCCCGCTAGCCGATCCGGGCTCGGCCGACCGGTCCATGCCCGGACATTTACCGATCGCGCCGCGGCGCGCTCGCGACGAATCAGCGGCCACAGCACCGCAGAAGATCCACCCCTGGCAAACCTGCCGCGAACCCATCGGTAAGATACAACTTGTGTCTAAGATGTATTCATCGGCTGAGCAGGCCTACCGCGCCGTGAAGGAGCGCATCCTGTCCGGCGCGCTCGCGGGCGGGGAGCTGATCAGCGAGGGCGAGATCGCCGCCGACCTGGGCACCTCCCGCACGCCGGTGCGCGAGGCGTTTCTGCGGCTGGAGACCGAGGGGTGGATGAAGCTGTACCCGAAGCGCGGCGCGCTGGTGGTGCCGATCCCACCGGACGAAGCCGAGCATGTCGCGCACGCCAGGTATGTGGTGGAGACCGCCGCGGTTCGCAGCGCCACCGTGAACGACCCCGGCATGCTGGTCGAGGCGTTGCGTTCCTCGATCCGGCGGCAGCGCGAACTGGCCGCCGCGGGTGATCTCGACGGCTTCGCGCTCGCCGACACCGACTTCCACCGCACCTACGTCCTGGCCGGTGGCAATCCGCTGCTGTCGGGTTTCTACGACTCGCTGCGGGAACGCCAGCGCCGGATGAACAGCGTCGCCCTGCGCCGCGGCCCGGTCGACATCACCCGGATCATCGAGCAGCACGCGCGCCTGGCCGACCTCGTCGCGGCCTCGGACGTCGACGGGTTCGCCGACGCGCTGGTCGAGCACCTGTCCGGCGTGCACCAACTGGAACTACGAGGCCGGTGATGGCGACACTCACCGTCACCGCGCCCCGCGATCGGGTCGTCTCCAGCCGATGGCGGGGCGTCGCCGCCGCGATGTTCGCGATCGCTTGGGCCGGAAACGAATTCACGCCGCTGCTGGTGATGTACAAGAGCGACGGGCTGGCGGCCACGACCGTCGACCTGCTGCTGTTCTACTACGTGCTCGGCATCGTGCCCGCGTTGCTGATCGGCGGCCCGCTGTCGGATCGCTACGGCCGCCGGGCCCTGCTGCGGCCGGCGCCGCTGATCGCCGCGGCCGGATCACTGCTGCTCGCGTTCGGGTCCGCGTCGGTGCCGGTCCTGTCGGCGGGACGAGTGCTGTGCGGCATCGCGCTCGGGCTGGCGATGGCGGTCGGCGGCAGCTGGCTCAAAGAGCTGGCGCAACCGCCCTACAGTCCGGAGCTTCCCGCGGGCACGGGCGCGCGCCGTTCCGCGATGAGCCTCACCGCGGGCTTCGCCATCGGTGCTTGCTGCGCCGGTGTACTCGCGCAATGGGCGCCGTGGCCGAACACCTTGGCATACCTGATCAACGTAGGCGTGTGCCTGATCGCCGCCGTGTGGGTCCGGCGTACCCCCGAAACCGTCCCCCGGCGGCGGAACGCGGGGAGCCTCCGCGACGACCTGCGCATTCCCGCGGCGGGGCACCGGCGCTTCCGCACGGTGGCATTGCCTGCCGCGTTGTGGCTGTTCACCTCCGCCGCGGCGGCCTACGCGGTGCTGCCCGCGCTGATGGCGCCTCAGGTCGGCGCGGCGCCGATCGCGTTCTCCGCCATGATCTGTGTCATCACCCTCGGCTGCGGGTTCGCCGTCCAGTCCGTCGCGCGGCGGATCGACCGGCCCGGCACCGCGCGGGCGGCGACGGTGGCACTGATCGCGGTCACGATCGGGATGGCGCTCGCCGCGACGGCTTCCGATCTGTTGACCCTGTGGGCGACGGTGGCCGCCGCCGTGGTGCTGGGAGTCGGCTACGGCATCGGTCTGGTGGCCGGGCTGCAGGAGATCGAACGCATCGCCCGCCCGGACGATCTGGCCGGGCTGACAGCCGTGTTCTACTCCGCGAGCTACTTGGGCTTCGGCACCCCGGCCCTGCTTTCGTTCCTGCACGACATGTTCGGTCTCGGCTATCCGGCGATGTTCGGTGCAGGCGCACTCGCGGCGGCCGGATGCCTCGGTCCGGTGCTGCGCGACTATCGCGGCTGACGGTTACCGATCCGCCGCGCCGCTCTCAGCTTTTCGGCGTCAGCAGGACGAGCGGAATCTCGCGCGTGGTCTTCGTCTGATAACCGGCGTAGACCGGCTGCGCGGAGGTGACCCGGGGCCACAACGCCGCGCGCTCCTCGCTGGTGGCCACCCGAGCCGTCATCGGGACCTTCGGCCCGTTGCGCACCGACACGACGACGTCCGGGTTGTCGCGCAGGTTCAGGAACCACGCCGGGTGGACGGGGTCGCCGCCCCGCGAAGCGACCACGACATAGGTGTCACCGTCGACGATCGGCGCCGTGAGCATCACCGCGTGCGGCCGGCCCGATTTGCGGCCGGTGGTGGTGAGCTCGAGCGACGGCATGCCGGAGAAGTCGTTGCCCAGTTTCCCGAAGCTGATCTTCAGTAGGACGCGATGCGCCGTATTCATGGTCTTCAGCGCGAAATTCGAGGGCATACGATCCTCACGATCGACTCGACGGGTGGTTCGGCTCGACGACCCCCGCGACGGGAGATCACGAATCGGACTGTACCCGAATCGGCGCGGCTCGCTCAGCGGGCGGACCATCCCGACCACCGCGCCACATCGATGGCTATCACCGGGCCAGGTGGCGGCTGCTGTTCGTACTGGGAGTAGCGCGCGGTCAAGTGAGCGATCGCCGCCTGCGCCTCGGCGCCGTCCGCGATGCGGGCCGTACCGTCGGCGCGAGCCCACCACAGCTGGGTCCAGTCGTCGCCGTAGCGGTCGACGAGCACGGCGACCGCAGGGTTCGCCGCGATATTGTCCAGGCGGCGCAGCGCCGTGGTCGTCTTCGGTTTCGCGTCGACGCTGGTGTAGACGACCTCCCCCGCCACTGCGAAGACTATGGGCACCAAATGCGGGCGTAGTTGCGGCGAAACCGTTGCCAACCGTGCGACCGGACTGGTCGCGAATCGTTTGCGCGCCTCCTCGGAACTCAGCCGCACACCCGCCTCCTCGAGCTCGCCGTCCCCGGAAATCGGGGATCGAGTATGTTCCGCCCCCTATGCAACCGGACATTTGCCGTGAAATCACGGCGATCGACTACTACCACGCTACGGTCGAGTCAATGTGTGACCCGTCAAGAGGCTATGTCGTCAGAAGGTGGAGGCGGTTGTGGAAATCGATATCACTGCCCGGCTGAACCTAGCGTTCGAGATGTGGGAGCGTGCGCACGGGCGCCCGCTCGCCGACGATACGGTCGAGACATGGGTGACCGCAGCCGGGTACGACCTGGAACCAGGTCACCTGACGAAAGTTCGACGCGGTCAGGTCGCCACGCTCCCGGAGCAGACCCGCGCCGGGCTGGCCCACGTGTTCGGGCTCGACCCCAACTATTTCGTGTTCGATCCCGGTCCCGACCGGGCCTGCGACGCCGAAGTGATCGCGCACCTGGACAATTCGGCCCTGCGCCGCCTCGGACAGGCCGTGAACGGCGTATCGCTGCGCACCCTGCTGTACCTGGAGTCCGTCGCCGAAGTACTCCGCCAGGCCGACGGCCTGCCCCCGTGCGAGCAAACCGCACAACTCTGATCGAACGACAGCGGCTCGGCTTCGGCCCCCCGGGAAGCCCGGCGGGCCGGCCACACCGCCCCGGCGCCACCGCCACTCGCGGACGCGATCACATGACGCGTCGATAATCCAAGCTTGCAATATCGCATCGGTAATACGGCCGCACATAGGACGCCCCGGCACACCGATAGTGAATTCTAGGCAAACGTTAATTTCCCCATTTGGCACCGAGTGCGTCGCCGTGTAGCACTTTTCGGCGCGTCGTCAGCGTAATCCGAGCATCGGCACGGCAGCGGAATATCCGCCCGCGCCGCTTTCCCGCGAAATACGTCCGAGTGGCGCCGCACCGCCCACCCCGCTATGCTCGGGCCGCGATATTTCGAAACTGCTTGCCGGTCTGCGTATTTGGGGTGACGAGGCACGCAGAAGGGGGCAAGTTTGCCGTTTCCCGGCGGCAAGCGCGAGTGCGGAAGTACGGAACTTGTCAGAGTTATTGAATCCGGCGGTGAGTGAGCCCGGCGAAGACGCCGTCCGGCATCCGAAACCGCCGTACGCGACATTGTGGGCCTGCGTTGTCGCGACCGCTGCCGTCGTCACGGCGGCGGTGTACTACGCGCCCGCCGAATTCCGGATCCCACTCGCGGCGGGCGCCACCGCCGCCGCCGTCGCCCTGTGCGCCGCCACCACGGCGGCCGTCCACTTCCGCAGGCAGGCCCGGCACGCCCGGCGGGACGCAGGCCGGGCCAGGGACGACCGAGCGCTCGTCGCCAGCGGCGCGGAGGCCGAGGTCACCGCCGCGAGCGCGGCGGTCGCCGAATACGAAGCGCGCGCGAAGAGCAGTGATAGTCGTCGCGCCGCGGCCATGGCGGCCTTCGCGGGCGCGGCGGGCCGCATGCAGGCGATGACCACCAGCATGCTCGCGGAACTGCGCGAGATGGAGCACCGCCACGGCGACCCCACCGTGCTCGCCGATCTCCTGCAACTCGATCACCGCACCGCTCGGGCGGGCAGGCTCGCCGACAGCATCGCCGTGCTCAGCGGCGCGCGATCCGGCCGCCGCTGGGCCAAACCCATTGCGATGGAATCGATTCTGCGTGGCGCGATGGGACGTGTCGCGGGCTATCAGCGAGTCCGGTTGCGCGCGATCGCCGACATCGCGGTCTCCGGTCACGCCGCGGAAGGCGTCATGCACGCGCTCGCGGAACTGCTCGACAACGCCTGCAACTTCTCCCCGCCCACCACCGAGGTGCACGTCTACGCCGCCGAGGTTCCGGCGGGCGTGATCATCACCATCGAGGACAGCGGATTGGTCATGAGCGAGTCGGCGCTGCGCCGGGCCGAGGCGGCGGTCTCGGCCGGCACGCCGGACGCCCGCGGGGCCGGAGCCGACCTGTCCTCCCTGACCGGGACCAGGCTCGGCCTCGCCGTGGTGGGCAATCTGGCGCGCAAGCACGGGCTCACCGTCTCCTACCGGCCTTCCGCCATCGGCGGCACCGCCGTGGTCGTGGTGATCCCGCGGGACCTCACCACCCGCGCGGAACGGCCGCAGCCGTCCACCACGGGCACGCTGCCCGTCGCGCGGGAGCGGTCTCGCGCAGCCGCCCCGCTCGATCACGAATCCGCCGATCCGGAGCCCGTGCGTCCGTCGCCCGCGGTGGACGCTCCCGCCGTCGCGCCCCGAGCGCTGCCCAAGCGGCGTCGCGGCAGCACGCTGGCCGCTGTCCATCCCGAGGGCATCGGCGCACCGGAGGCCGCCGCACCGACTCCTCCTCCGGCACGACCGGACTCGCTCGGCGCGTTCCAGCGCGCGATGTCCGGGCCCACGACCGGCAGCGCCGCCACCATTCCCCCTGCCCCCTCCGTCTCCGTGGAGAACGAACGATGACAACCTCCGAGACCGCCCAGCTGAGCTGGCTTTTGGAACAGCTGCTCACCCGCACACCGCGCACCAGACACGCCCTGCTGCTGTCCAGCGACGGGTTGAAGATCTGTCACACGCCCGAACTCACCGTGGACGGGGCCGACCAGCTCGCCGCCATCGCGGCGGGCATCCAGAGCCTCTCGCACGGCGCGTCGGTGGAATTCGGCGACGGCCGGGCCGGGGTGCGCCAGTCGATGACGGAGTTCTACGGCGGCATCCTGTTCATCGTCGAAGCGGGGCTCGGCGCGCACATCGCGGTCGTCGCCGCCGAGGACGCGGACGCCGGGCTGGTCGGCCACAATATGCGGGAGCTGGTGGAACAGCTCGGCGAACACTTGGCGGCCACACCGCGCTTCCCGGGAGCGGGCGTGTCGTGAGCAGACCAGGCCGCGACGACCACCCCGATCGGCTCTACACGCTGACCGGCGGGCGCAGCAAACCGGACTCCGACGCCTTCGATCTGGTCACCCTGGTGGTCAGCGAGTGCGCGCCGACGCCGGGCATGCAGTCCGAGCACGTGGCGATCCTCGACCTGTGCCGAGCTCCGACCGCCGTCGTCGAAATCGCGGCCGAGCTGCGGATTCCGGTCGGCATCGCGACCATCCTGCTGTCGGACCTGCTGCACGCGGGCAAGATCACCGTGCGTCCTCCGCAGACCGGTCCGTCCGACTCGCCATGGCACTGCCTGCCCGACACCACGACGCTCGAGAAGGTGCTCGTTGGACTCCGCAAGCTCTGATCCGCGTCCCGCCCGCGCGGACGCGCCCCTGCACCGTGCGACCACGCGGGGACTGAAGGTCGTCATCGTCGGCGGTTTCGGCGTCGGCAAGACGACGATGGTCCGCGCGGTCAGCGAGATCCGGCCGCTCGATACCGAGGCGATCATGACCGACGAGGGGCTGGAGATCGACGATCCCAGTGGCGCGCCGGGCAAATCGACGACGACCGTCGCCTTCGACTTCGGGCGGATCACCATCGATGACGAGCATGTGCTGTACCTGTTCGGCGCACCGGGACAACAGCGGTTCCGGTTCCTCTGGGATCGGCTGTTCACCGGCGCGCTCGGCGCGATCGTGCTGGTCGACCCGCACCGGATCGCGGATTCCTGGTACGCGGTCGACCGGCTGGAACACCAGAAGACACCGTTCGTCGTGGCCTGCAACGACTTCGGCGAGGGCCACCGCCCCGACGAGGTCCGCGACGCGCTCGACCTGGATCGGCACGTGCCGGTGATCGACTGCGACGCCCGCTCCCGCGAGTCCGGCAAGGGCGTCCTCATCACCCTCGTCGAACACCTCTATTCCCGCGCGCCGTCCCCGGCGGCCCGGCGCCCCTTGTTCCCCACTCCGGAGGCCGCGTCATGACCACGCCCGCGCCGAGCTCCGCCGACAGCTGCCCCATCGGCACCGCACCGGTCCCGTTGAGCGGCCCGCGTTTCCATACCGACCCGCATCAGCTCTATCACGAGATGCGCCGGGAGCACGGACCGGTGGTCGCCGTGGAGCTGCCCGGCGGCGTCCCCGCCTGGCTGGTCATCGGCTACCGCGAATTGCATCAGGTGACCAACGATCCCGAGTTGTTCCCCCGCGATGTCGGGCGGTGGAACCAGTGGCCGAACATCCCGCCGGACTGGCCCTTGCTGCCGATGGTCGGGCAGCCGATGCCGTCGATCTATTTCACCGCGGGCGCGGAGCACCGCAGGCACGTGGCGATGGTGGAACCGGCATTGGAGACCGTCGACACCTTCGAATTGCGCCGCACCTGCGAGGACCTGGCCGACCGCCTGATCGACGCGTTCTGCGGCAGGGGCGAAGCGGAGCTGGTCGCCGATTTCGCCGAACCGCTGCCGGTGCTGGCCCTGGCGCGGATCCTCGGCTTCCCCGACGCGGACGGACCGCGGCTGGCGTGGACGATGAAGACCCTCGCCGACGGCGGGGCCGACGCCCAGGCCGCGCATCAGCAGTTCGCCGAGCACATGGGGCGGTTGCTCGCGACCAAGAAAGTCGCGCGAGGCGCCGATTTGGTGTCCTGGATGCTGGCGCATCCCGGTCCGTTCTCCGACGAGGAATACGTCCTGGACCTGATGGCGATCACCGCCGCCGGATACCTGCCCACGGCCGACTGGATCGGGAACTCGGTGCGGCTGATGCTCACCGACGACCGGTTCGCCGCGGCGCTCGGCGGCGGGCGACACAGTGTGGGCCAGGCGATGAACGAAGTGCTGTGGGAGGACACCCCGACCCAGATCCTCGCCGGACGGTGGGCAGCCCGCGACACGCGGCTCGGCGACAAGGTCATCAGGGCCGGTGACATGCTGCTGCTCGGCCTGGCCGCGGCCAACGCCGATCCCCATGTGCGCCAGCATGTTTCCGACGGCGCCGAGCCGGCGCACTCGGGCAACAGCGCGCACTTCGCGTTCAGCTACGGCGAATACCGCTGCCCGTTCCCCGCGCAGGAGATCGCCGAGGTCATCGCGCGCACCGGCATCGAGGTGCTGCTCGACCGGCTGCCCGATCTCGATCTCGCGGTGCCCGCCCAGAACCTGGTCCGGCGACCGTCGGCCTTCCTGCGCGGCATGACATCCCTGCCCGTCCGCTTCACACCCGTTCGTGCCGTCGGAGGTACCCCGTGACCAGAGAATGCCCACACGCAGCAGCCCTTGTCATCGATCCGATGGTCGGCGACCTGGGCGGAGAGACCAGCAGCCTGCGCGCCGCGGGTCCGCTCACCCGGATCGAGTTGCTCGGCGTGCCCGCTTGGACCGTCACCCAGCACGCACTGGCCAGGCAGTTGCTCGTCGACACCAGGCTGGTCAAGGACATCAACGCCTGGGCGCTGTGGCAGTCCGGCGCGGTGACCAGGCAGTGGCCGCTGATCGGCATGATCGACGCGGGCCGTTCCATGTTCACCGTCGACGGTCCCGAGCACCGCAGGCTGCGGATCAAGACCACCCAGGCGTTGACCAAGCGCAGGCTCGACGCGCTGCGTCCCGCGGTCGAGCGGATGACCGCCGAACTGCTCGACGACCTGTCCGAGGCCGGACGCGACGGCGCGGCAGTCGACCTCAAGACGGTGTTCGCCTACCCGCTGCCGATGCGGGTCATCAGCGAGCTGATGGGCGTGGACCGCGCCGACCATCCGATGCTGCTCGACTGGTACAACGCGTTCTTCTCGCTGCTGACGCCGCAGGACGAGCGGTTGCGGGTGATCGACGAGTTGGACGTCTATTTCACCGATTTGGTGCGCAAGAAGACCGCCGACCCGACCGACGACCTGACCAGCGCCTTCATCGTCGGCGACGACACCGAGCCGCTGACCGAAGAGGAAGTGGTCGGCAACCTGAAGGCGCTGGTGGCCGCCGGGCACGAAACCACGATCGGCCTCATCCTCAACACCGTGCGCGCCCTGCTGGCGCGGCCGGAGCAGTTGAGCGCCGTCCACACCGGTGACCGCACCTGGGACGCCGCGGTGGAGGAGACCCTGCGCTGGGACAGCCCGGTGACTCATCTGCTCATGCGTTTCGCGATCGAGGACATCGCCGTCGGCGACACCGTCATCGAGAGAGGCGAGGGCGTGGTCATGTCCTACCGCGCGATCGGCCGGGACTTCGCCGTCCACGGCGAGGACGCCGACGACTTCGACGTCTCCCGCCCGACGGCCAACCGGCACTTGGCTTTCGGCTACGGCCCGCACATCTGCCCCGGCGCAGCGCTCGCCCGCATGGAAGAGGGCATCGCGCTGCCCGCCTTGTTCGCCCGCTTCCCCGGCCTGCGCTCGGCCGTGCCGGTCGAACAGATCCGCAACCTGCCGGTGCTCACCCAGAACGACCTCGAAGCGTTCCCGGTGTATCTGGGGAACTGACCGTGACCGGCGAATTCGCACCGGCGCGCCCAGCTGTGCGACTCCGCACCCGTAGGGCCGGATCACGCCGAAGGACGTCGGTCTGCCGACAGTGGGCCGGCGGCGGTCGCGGCCAGCGGCAAGCGGAGGTCGCGATACTCACCGGGGTGACGTCAGCAGGCGACAACTCTCAGGATGACTCCCCGTAGTAGGTGGCGATCGCGGCGGCGCGGTAGCGAAGGGAAGTGCGCAACGACTGCGGGGCCAGTGCTTCCGCGTCTGTGGTGAGCTGCCACAGCGCCCATTCGGCGTGTCGCGAGTCTTGGAAGATCACCTCCAGCCGCAGCCAGCCGTTTGTGTCGGTTTCCTCGGCGCGGACGGCCAGTGCGGTGCTCACCAGTTCCTCCCGCCGGGCTGGGTTCACCCGTACCAGCACGGCGATTCGGTCGCCGCCGGTCCGGAACCGCGCGCTGCGTTCCTGCCACGCCCGGTCCAGATCGACCCGGCCTGGTCGCTGTGCCGGTTCGGGGAGTTCCTTCGCAGCCAGCACCCGCGACAGCCGGTAGGTGCGGTCCGCGCCAGATCTCGTGGCCAGCAGGTAGCCCTGGTCGCGAACGATGACCAAGCCGATCGGGTCCACCGTGCGCCACTTCGGGGTCTGGTCCACAGCCGCGTAGTGGATGCGCAGCTTGTGTCCGGCGAACACCGCGCGCCGGATCTCCGCCGATATGGTGTCGGGCACTTCCTCAGCGATCAGCCGACGCGACAGCAGATCGGTCTGCGGATCGATGAGCAATCGCTCGGCCACGTCAGCCGCGGTGTCCCGATAGCTTTCGGGTAGCGCGTCGATCACCTTGAGCATCGCCGAAGCAAGCGCCGAGCCGAGGCCGAATGCCTGTGCGCCGCGACGTGATCCGGCGACCAGCAGGGCAAGCGCCTCGTCGTGGTTCAGCCCGGTGAGCTCGGTCCGAAACCCAGGTAACAACGCGTAACCGCCGTGCCGGCCGCGTTCGGCGTAGACCGGGACACCGGCCGCGGACAGCGCCTCGATGTCGCGCAACACGGTGCGGGTGGACACCTCCAGCTCGTCGGCCAGCTCGGCCGCAGTCAGCCGACCACGCTGGCGCAGCAGTAGCACCAGCGAGACCAACCGGTCGGCGCGCATACGAAAACTCTAACGAATACACGACACAGGATGTCGTGATTCGCTGGGAGGCTCATCACCACGGCGTCACGGACAGCGGCTACCGGGCCGACAGGACGTACGTACTTCGAAATCGAATGGAGCTGATGTGGTAGCGGAACGAACGGCGGTCAACCCGGTGACGTGGTCGGTGGAGATGGGATTCAACCAGGGCGAGCTCGTCTGCGGCCACACCCGGACCCTGTACTGCTCCGGGCAGACCGCGATGGGCGGCGACGGCAAGCCCCAGCATGACGGTGACATGGCGGCGCAGTTGGCGCTGAGCCTCGACAACCTGGAAGCCGTGCTGGGCGAGGCCGACATGTCTCTCGCGAACCTCGTCCGGCTCAACGTCTACACCACCGACGTCGATCTGCTTTTCCAGCACTACGGTGTGCTGGCGTCGAGGTTGGGTGCTTCCGGGGTGGCGCCGACTACCACGATGCTCGGGGTCACACGGCTGGCGATCCCGGGCCAGTTGGTCGAGCTCGAGGGAACCGCCGTCGCGTGATGCCAACTCCGTCGAGCACATGACCGCCGGGAACTGGTCCGACCGGCCCGTGCCGCATCAGGTGCGGGCATCGGTTTCGCGGCGCACGGATTCGATGATGGCGTCCCGGATGGGCCGCCAGCGCAGATCGAGATCGGCCAGCGTGCGGGAGTCGTCGGTCGGCGTGGCGGTGGTCAGCAACCACGCCGCCTCGTAGCTGAGGCCCGCGCTGATCGGGAGGAATCGGGCGGCGGCGTCGGTGAGCCGTCCGATTCCCAGCAGGGCGGCCTTCGGCACCGGTATCCGGCGGATCCGTTGCCCGGCAGCGCTTTCCAAGATGTCCACGATCTCGTCGAAGGCCACCGGGTGACCGCCGCACAGATAGCGCCTCGGTCCGAGACCGGGGCGCATGACGGCGGCGTGCACGGCGGCCACGTCCCGGACGTCGATCATCTGCATTCCGCCCTGGATTCGCGGTGCGACGCGAGCCCGCAGGATGGCGCCCCAACCGTCGGAGGTGATTCCGGCCTGTGTCCCGAGACCGGGGCCGACGACGCTGGACGGATAGGTGATCACCACGGGAGCGCCGGTGGCCTGCAACGCCCGCGCGATGCGATCGGCGGCCGACTTGGTACGGCCGTAGGCACTGCGACCCGGTGCGGTGGGGCTGTCCGGCGTGATGACCGGATCGGGGCTGGGAAACAGTGCGCTGTAGCTGGCCACGTGCACGACCGGGTCCAGCCCGAGCGCCGTCGCGCGGGCGAGCACCATCGCCGTGGCGTCCGCGTTGACCTCCCACATCAGCTGCTCGCGCCGGTTGTCGGTGCCGACCACGCCTGCCGCGTGCAGAACGGCGTCGCATCCGACGAGCAACTTCTCCACGGTCTGCGGGTCCCTGATGTCACCGGGCAGCACCGAGAGCATGTCCGGCGCGGTGTCGAACATGCCGAGCACCGCGGTGAGGGACTCGCTCGGATGGACCAGCAGAACGACCTGATGCCCGTCCCGCAATAGTGCGGAAACGGTGTGCGCGCCGAGATAGCCGGTGCCGCCGGTGACCGCGATTCGCATACCGGCTACCCCTCGTCGCTACCGGTCGGCGTCCACGCGCTCGCCGCTCGCGCCGCCGTGCCGGTATCAGCCGGTATGCCTTTCGGTCCGCCCATCTCATTCCTTCGTCACCACGGGTTCCGCCGTCCGGTCCACCGCCGCCGCGCCCACGGCACACGCGACAATGGCCGCACATCGGAAGAATCGGTACAAATTCGATGCCAGTGGCATCGTAATGGAGGTCAGGGAGCGGCATGGGCGAAACGGCGCGGGACCCGCATTCGGCGACCCGGAGCGCGGGCCGGCCCCGGGACGAGTCGGTCGAGCAGCGCGTGCTGGCGACCGTGCGGGAGATGCTGGTAGAGGTGGGTTGGGACGGGTTGAGCGTGCGGGCGGTGGCGGCACGCGCGGGGGTCGGCCGGGCGTCCATCGGTCGCCGCTGGCGATCGAAGGCCGAACTGGTGCTGCACGCCGTCCTCGGTGAGACGCCCGATCTGGGCCCGTTCGAGGGAACCGATCGGAAGGGATGGATCGAGTGGGTGCTGCGCGGCAGCCGGGAACTGTTCGCGCGTGACGATGTTCGCGCGGCCGTGCCCGGCCTGCTGACCGCGCTCGATCGCGATCGGCAATTGCGCGACCAGCTGTGGGCCGGATTCAGCACACCCGCGGCCGCGCTGTTCGCCGCGGGCGACACCGAATCGCGTGCGCGATCCGAACTGGATGCCAGGGCCGTCATCGCGCTGGCGGCCGGTGCGGCGCTGTTCCTGGAGTTCGTCGCCGACGGTGATGACACCGCGCTGATCCACCGGCGCATCGGCGAGCTCCTGCACCGCGCCGCGCTCGACCACTGAGCGGCCCGAACGGCCGAAAATCCAGTTGACGTCGCGTTCGGTCCGCTCAGTACAGTGGGCCGGTGATTCGCACCGCCGCGCTGGCCCATGTCCGGGATCGCCGCCTGCTACAGGCGCGCTCGGTCGGCAAGGACGTCTTCTACATGGCCGGCGGCAAGATCGACCCGGGCGAGACGCCCGAGGCGGCACTGCACCGCGAGGTGCGCGAAGAACTCGGCGTCGGCGTCGTCGCCTACGACGAACTCGGCGTGTTCCGGGCCGAGGCGTACGGGCACTCCCCTGGCACCCAGCTGCACATGACCTGTTTCACCGCGGAACTCGACGGCGAGCCGCGACCCACCAGCGAGATCGCCGAGCTGCGCTACTTCACCGTGCGCGAGTACGCCGCCATGGACCACGTCGCCCCCGGCTCGATGCTGGTCTTCCGCAGGTTGCACGAACTCGGCGCGGTCGACTGGTAGCTCACCGAGAGAACTTGGCGCACAGAGGTTTTCCGGAAGTGCGAGCTCCCGGCCGCATCATGCGCCGTTCTGCTGCGGACCGCGCAGAAAACGACCGACGGCGGTCTCGTCCAAGGCGAGCGCCTTGACGACCGCCGCCGCGCCCACGATCACCATCGACAGGACGAAAAGCCAACTGACCGTGGTGAAGGCCAGGCCAAGCGGGCCGAAATGCGCTTCGGCGTTCGCGGTGGTCCGCGGCAGCACCACCCGGCCCACCGCGTGCATCGCGGTCAGACCGGCCGCGGTGAGCACTCCGGACACCCACAACAGCCGCCCGGTCAGCGCTCCCTTCGTGAGCAAGAAGGGCGCGACCGTCCAGACGCACGCCCAGACGGCCAGCTCACCCGCCAAGGCGAGCGGTCCACCCGCATACCGGATTCGCGTGAGTTCCCTGGTCTGCCCCACCAGCGCTACCGCGATCGCGACGGCGAGCAGTGCGGCGAGCCAGCGCCACGCATCGCGGGGGCCAAGGGTCGGCACCTTCCATACCGCCGCGTAGACGCGTGCGAGCGCCCGCGCGAACGAGGTCCCCCCGAGCACGACCATGAGCAGTCCGACCACTCCGAACGCCGCCAGCGTCGGGTCGCCCGTGCCGGTTTCGGCGCCCAGAGAGCCGGAATCGAACCCGAACTGGTCGTTGATCGTCTCCGCCGCCGCATGCCACCCGCTGAACACGGACGCGGCGATGATCACCGGCAGCACCGAGGTGAAGATCTGCGCGGCGAGCACCATCGACCGATCGACGATCTGGACCTCCGCCAAGCCATCGATCACCCGGCGCACGGTGCGGCCCTGGGGGGTTCCGCGCAGCCATCCGGTCGCTGCCCGGCTTCGTGCCAGCGAGACTTCCCGGGCCAATGCCACGGACAACTTCACCGACCGCACCGCGATTCACTTCCTCTGCTCATCCGGCCGCTAGGGCGGATTCGCGCGACTGGTCCGCGCCGTCTCGACGTCCGGCCCCTCCCGAACCGGTCGTCGCCCGGCCAGGAGAACTCCCGCATTTCGCCGAATCGACGCTACGCCGCGCTCATGGCGACTCGCGCACATTCCGGCAACAATTGCGCCGCTCGTGACCGGAAAATGCGGCGACCCGCGAAACGGCACTCCGGGGCCTCGTGCCTGTGCAAGGATCGAGTGCACCGACAGCATTGGACAGACGTATGCGTGCGGGCCTGTTCCCGGGCAATTCCACGCATCGCACCGAATGGCGCATACGGGATTTCTCCACCGAAACAGGAGTAGGCAGATGATTTCCAAGAAAAGCGTCAGTGGAATCGCCGCTGTGGCCGTCGCGCTGCTCATGACCGCGGCGTGCGGGTCCGACGACGGCTCGAATTCTTCGGCGACGACGACCGAGCAGACCCACCCCCTGCGCAGCAGCCTGGCCACGACGGCGTCCTCAGCCGTGCGCTCGGGCCTGAACACCGCGCAGCAGGTGATCCAGGACGGGATCAACGCGGCGCTCGCCGCAGCGCCGATCACCTTCGACAGCGGCAGCTCCGACCTCAGCGGGACGGACGTCGCCACCATCAAAGTGGTGGCGGTCCCGTTGAAAGGCAACGACGCCAAGGTGGAGATCACCACCTACGCCCAGGACGAGAACCCCGCCACCGCCAAATCCGTGGCCAAGGCCAGGGGCGACAACATCGCGGCCGAACTCGAGTCCGCGGGCGTCGAGAAGTCGCGCATCACCGTGAAACCCCAGGGCAACCCGACCGACCAGAACATCAAGGTCGACGAAGCGAAGATCGAGGTGCTCGGCAGCTGACCGTGTTGCCATCGGGCCGGTCCCCGGCCCGATGGCGCCGGACCCACCAAGGGCTTCACCCCGCGCATGGTGACCAGGCTGCGTCCGCGAATCCAGGAGCTCACGAGCGACTGGTCGACAAGGCCCTGGAGGCAGGCGAATTCGACCTCGTCGAGACGGTCGCCTACCCACTGCCGCTGATCACTCACGAGGTTGCGCGGCCGGGTGTGGTCCGGCGGCTCCATCAACAGGAACGGCGTGGCCGACCGGCTCGAATCGTGGCCGGGTTCGGGTCGAGGTAGTACCGGGTGTAGCCGTCGCCCGCGGTCTCCCGTCGAATGCCCAGAGACGCGCCGACGCCCAGGTTTTCGCGATGTCGATCCTGATCATGGCTCTTCCTCCCTGCGAACGTTGCCCCGCTATTCGACCAGCGCCCGATGAACGCCACCCGAGGGCATGCGCTTGCATACCGACATTCGATCGGGTGATAGGACACTTTTTCGTAGCGAATCCGCCGCATCGGCACCGTCCCGCGCCCATCGCGGCGTGCGCTAGGGTTCGAACTCGTGTCCAAGCTGCGGCGACGGGTGGTCGAGGCTGCGGAAGCGGCGATCGCCCAACGCAAATACGTGTCGGCGGTCGATGTGTTCGCCGTTCTGGGGTGGGTGCGGTCCGGTCAGGTCGATCGCTGGCGACAGGGGCAGGCGCCGTCGCTGGAGCAGGTCACGGCGGTGGACGGGCGACGAATGCTCGAAGCGGCGGATCTGCTGGGCGAGTGGGCTCGCGAGCACGGGCTGACCGCGAGCACAGCGGCGTATCTGTCGAGCGGCCGCGACCGCGAGGCGTTGCGGTTCGTCGACGACGGCGACGACACGGTGTTCCGGGTGCACTGGCTCTCGGCGGAGCTCAGCCCGGCGCGGCGCGAGCAGGTCGTCCAGCGCCAGAACCGGGCCCCGGATCTGACGGTGGTCGAGGCCGCTGAGCCTTGGACGTGCGCGGAATGCGCCGAGACCGGCTCGCATCTGATCACCTCCGCGGCCGGGCCGCTGTGCCTCACCTGTTCGGACCTAGATCATCTGGAGTTCCTGCCGGCCGGGAACGCGGCGTTGAGTCGGCGCGCCAAGAAGGAGAGCACCCTCGCCGCCGTGGTGGTCCGCTTCAACCGGCGGCGCAAACGCTACGAACGGCTGGGTATCCTCGTCGAGGAAGCCGCCCTCAGCCGCGCCGAACAGCAATGCCTGGCCGACGAAGAGGCCCGTTCCCGCCGCCGCGACCGCGACCGCGTGCGCCGCGCCGCCGAGGACGTCGAATACCGCGTCCGCATGTCCGACGAGATCCGGCGGCTGTTCCCCGGCTGCCCCGCCGGCCGTGCCACCGAGATAGCCGAACACGCCGCCGCCCGCAGCAGCGGCCGCGTAGGTCGCACCGCCGCCGCCAAACTCCTGTCCCCCGAAGCGCTCACCCTCGCCGTCATAGCCTCCATCCGCCACCGCGACACCGACTACGACCACCTCCTCATGGCCGGCATCCCCCGTTCGGAGGCCAGGGCTCGTATCCGGCCCATCGTCGACCATGTCCTCGAAACCTGGCGCGGTTGAGGCGGCGCTCGGGGTCAGCGCGTGGTCAGGTCATTTTTCGGCCCCGTCTCCCGTCGCCTCCGGCGAACGACGGGCATGCTCGGCCACCCAGACGCCGACGCCGATCGCTCCGGCGACCGGCCACGACACCAGCCCGGTGACCGCCGCCGCGCCGAGTCCGCCGAAATAGAGCAACGACTCCCGGTCCGGTACCCGATTGCGCACCGCCGTGGTCGCCGAGGAAACACCGGTCGCCACGCTGTGCGGCCCGGGCGGCAGCGGAAGTCGAGCCATCCGCATCCCGAGCGTCGGAACCGGCACACGCACCCCGCCGCGCTCGGCGGTCGCGGTGTCGGAGCCGGTCGGCGCTCCGGTCTCGGCGGGCGGCGCGGAACGTGCCTTCTCCGGTGATTCGGAACCGGACTCGCGGACCTTCTCGGTTGTTGTCTTGGCCATGACCGCTCCTTCCTGCGCCCTGCACCTCGTCGCTGTGTATGTGATCCAGCCAAGCCGTGCTCGCCCCGCATCGCAACCCCTGGTCGGGATGCATTCGGTCGCGAAGTGACAAACGAACGGACATCGCCGGACGTTCGCGGCCATGGCCAACGGCGGATCGGATGCCCAGCGCGGATGTGCGGTCTCCGCTTCGGACGCAGGGACTCTCCCAGTAGTGGCTGTTCAGTTGCTATGCCTCACGATACCCACAATGAAGCGCGTCAAAATCGCCAGTTATCTTCGAGGCCAGTGGATTTTTCGCGCATTCCCGAACTCACCACTTAGTGTTGCTGATAGTTTGCCGACGATGCACTCTGATGCCCCCCACTGTTCGGCGAATGCGGCGAACTACCCCTGGAGGTCAAGGTCGTGACTCGTCCGTTTCTTCGTTTGCTCGGCAGTAAACGCATCGGTTCCGCCCGTGCCATCGGCGCGTGCTGCGGAATGGCAGTCACTCTTCTGCTGGGGACGGCGGCTACCGCGGAACCGCTCTATCCGCAGCCCGATCCGGACCCGTTCTACGCCGCGCCGGCCGATCTGGCGGCGCACCGTCCCGGTGACATACTCGACGCGCGCGTCTTGCCACCGCTTCCGCTGTTCCCCGGCGCCACCGTCCGGTTGGTCGAGTTCCGGTCCACGAATTCGCGGGGCGCGCCGATTTCGGCCACAACAACGATCCTCACCCCCCTCGGCCAGCGGCCCGGCATGCCGCTGTTGTCGTATCAGCACTTCATCAACTCGCTCGGCACGCACTGCGCGGTGTCGCACCTGCTCTACAACAACGATCCGAACCTGTCGCTGACGACGCCGATGTTGAACGTCCTGCTGGCGCAGGGCTGGACGGTAGCGCTGCCGGACCATCTCGGACCGCAGTTCGCGCTCGGCGCCGGGCGTTTGGGCGGCCAGATCACGTTGGACGGTATCCGCGCGGCCAAACAGCTACCCGAACTCGGCTTGCAGAGCAGCCCGACCGCGCTGGCCGGTTACTCCGGCGGCGGTCTCGCCACGGCATGGGCGGCCGAGCTGCAACCGACCTACGCGCCCGACCTGCGGCTCGCGGGCGCGGCCATCGGCGGCGCCCCGATGAACCTGGTGACGATGGCCAAAGCGTTGGGTTTCGAACCGCATCCGGCGTTCGGCCTGGCCATGGCGACGGCGATCGGCCTGGAACGGGAGTACCCGGACCGCGTGCCGACCAGCCAATCACTGAACGAGCGCGGTCTGGCGCTTCGCGACGAGATGGCCAACAGCTGCACCAACGACATCCTCGCCGCGGGCGTGAACGGCAGCGCGCGCGACTATGTGACCTCCACGTCGGTCTTCGACACTCCGGCCGCGTGGTCGGTGGTCGAGGAGAACAGTGTGGAGCTCTACCCGAGCGCCCCGGAAATCCCCATTTTCGAATGGCATTCACCGAGCGATGGGCTGATTCCGATCGATGCCATCGACAACACCAATCGCCATTGGTGCTCGGCCGGGGTGCCCGTGCAGACACTGCGCGTGGCCGAGGTGGAGCATCTGACCGCAGCGGTCCTCGGTGCCCCGTCGGTGCTGCCGTGGCTCCAAGGCCGGGTTCGCGGAGAGCCCGCGCCCAGCACCTGCTGACGTCGGCTCACCACCTCCCGGAGTAGCGGTCGCGCTCTCGGAAACTTCGGATGGCCGGGCCCGGCGGACGAGTCGGGCCCGATCCGGATTGCGCGCAGATTCCCGGGGTAGACCGCAAATACAGGAGGTGATGACATGCCGAAGGCTTGGACCGACAAGCAGGAACGCCAGTACGAGCACATCGCGGATTCGGCGAAATCCCGGGGCGCGAGCACCGGCCGCGCGAAGGAGATCGCCGCTCGCACGGTCAACAAGAACCGCGCCCAGTCCGGACAATCCAAGACTGCGAGCAAGACGTCGACCGACGACAAGTCCCCGCAGCAGCGCGGCGGTCAGCGTTCGCACAGCGGCGCCCGAGGGCCGACCCGGGACCAGCTGTACAACGAGGCCAAGAAGCGCAATGTCGAAGGCCGCTCGAAGATGACGAAGAAGGAGCTGGCGCACGCGCTCGGACGGGACTGACGCGACGCGCGGCTCGGCGACGAAGAAGCGAAAGGAGTGGAGATGACCAAGCAGCAGGAAACGGGCACCATCACCGGCACCAGGGACAAGGACTACAACCTGATCTGGTTCGTCGAGGCGTCCCTCGAGAACGCACTGCGTCTGGACACGTTCATCCAGGACGCGGAACGCGACGGAGACACGGAGCTGGTGGAGTTCTTCCGCAAGGCGCAGGCCGACAGCCGCAAGGGCGGCCGGATGGGTAAGGAACTGCTTGCCAACCGTCTCGCCCAATCGAATACGTGACGTTTCGCAGACGAGCGGCGGACGGGAGCCCGAGTGGGTTCCCGTCCGCCGTTGGTTCACAGGTCGTCCGGATGCGCACCGGCCCGTCGTGACGCGGTTTTGGCCGCGCCTTCGGACCACCGCACCCGGCGGTCGCCGGGCCCGGCCGGAATGAGTCCGATGCACCGGTCCACCGCGGTGTCGTCGCCGACATCCTGGGTAAGCCGCTCTCGAACCTCGTCACCGAGCCAAGGAGCAGATATGCGCGTCGTCGTGGTCGGTGCCACCGGAAACGTCGGAACGAGCCTGCTGGAGATACTGTCGGCAGAAGCGGGAGTCAGTTCGATCGTGGGGATCGCGCGGCGCGTGCCGGGCGTCCCTCGCCCGGGTGTGGAGTGGGTGCGCGCGGATGTGCGAACCGACGACCTGGAGCCCCATTTCCACGGAGCCGATGTGGTCGTGCATCTGGCATGGCTGTTCCAGCCCACCCATCAGCCCATGGTCACGTGGCGCGCGAATGTCGGCGGCACGGAGCGCGTGCTGCGCGCCGTCGCCGCGGCGCAGGTCCCCGCGTTGGTCTACGCCTCCTCCGTCGGCGCCTACTCCCCGCGCCAGAGCGACGAGCCGGTGCCGGAGAGCTGGCCGACCGACGGCTGGCCACCCGCCGCTTACATGCGGGAGAAGGCTTACGTCGAAAGGCTGCTCGATCGGTTCGAGGCCGAGAATCCGGATCGCCGCGTGGTTCGCATGCGCCCGGCGTTCATCTTCAGCAGGCACACCGCCAGTCAGCAACGGCGTCTGTTCGCCGGTCCGCTGCTACCGAACCGCCTGATGCGGCCGGGTCTCCCGCCGATCCTGCCGATTCCGCGTGGCCTGCGGTTCCAGGCGGTGCACAGCGCCGACGTCGGGCGCGCGTACGCGCTCGCGATCGCGACCGATGCTCGTGGCCCGTTCAACCTGGCCGCGGAGCCGGTGATCGATCGCTCCTGGCTGGCCGCGGTCTTCGATGCCCGGGTGGTGTCCGTTCCGCCCGCGGTGATCCGCGCCGCACGCGCGCTGGGCTGGCACGCGCGGACACTGCCCGCTACGCCGGACCTGTTGGACGGGGTGATGCACCTGCCGATCATGGACACCGGCCGCGCGCGGGCGGAGCTGGGCTGGACACCTCGGTTCACTGCCGTCGACGCACTCCGGCACCTGATCTCCGGGTTGCGGGCGGGCGCGGGGGAAGACACCCCGCCGCTGGCCGGCGACGCGGGCGGGCCATGGCGCTGGAAGGAATTCACCTCGGGAGTCGGTGGCCGCGAAATCGGCGTCGGCTAGTCACTCGGCCGAGTACGCGGCGCGCTGACCGCGTGCTCCGGCCAGTACCTGTTCGATACGAGCGCTCGAGGACCGGCCCGCCGCGTGCAATGGTTCCGTCGAGCGCAGCGTGCGGCTGAGGACGAAAGCGCCCTCGAGGCTCGTGAGAACGGCGAGGATGAGATCGCGAGCGTCCGGGGCGGACAGGCCGCGGCGGACGAAGTAGTCGGTGCCCTCGTCGATCCAGGAGGCGATGACTTCGGCGGCGACGTCGCGCAGCGCGGGTTCGCTGTCGGCGATCTCACCCGCGACGGTGCCGACCGGGCACATGTTGAGCCAGCCGGTCTGCTCGATCTGTTCGGCGGCCGCCGCGAAGGCGGCGGGTATCGCTTCGCGCAAGTCGTCGTGTGCGTCGAGCAGCAGCGGGAGCAACTGGATGTACGCGGCCCCGGACGTGCGCAGCGCCGCGGCGGCGATCTGCGGTTTGCCCTCGGGAAAGTGGTGATAGAGCGACCCCATCGGAGCCCGAGCGGCGACGGTGAGTTGCTTGACGCTGGTGCCCGCGTAGCCCTGCGTTCGCATCAACTCGGCCATCGCGGTGACGAGGCGCTCCCGGGTGCTGGTTGACATCTTCTCGGTCACCCTTCCAGACTAGAGCAAACACTCTAGAGTGATCGCTCGAATGGAGGCCGACATGCCTGTGATCGAACTGCCCGCGGGACGGGTGCACTACGTCGAGCGCGGCGAGGGACCTCCGGTCGTCCTGCTGCACGGCCTGCTGATGAACCACACGGTCTGGGACGAGGTGATCGACGCCCTACCCGAAGGCTTCCGGTACCTGTTGCCGGACCTGCCGCTCGGCGCCCATCCCCTGCCGCTGCGCCCCGGAGTCGATCTGAGTTTGCGCGGCCTGAACCACCTGATCGCCGATTTCCTCGCCGCACTCGACCTGCGCGAGGTCACGCTCGTACACAGCGATTGGGGCGGTGCGCTGTTCCTCACCGCCTACGGGCTGGACGAACGCGTCGGCAGGCTGATCGTGCTGCCGTGCGAGGCGTTCGACAACTTCCCACCCGGCCTGCCGGGCAAGATGGCCACCGTCGCCACTCACCTCCCGGGCGGCATCTCGCTGGCGCTGCGGCAGTTGCGCGTTCGGTGGCTGCGCCGCTCGCCGTTGCTGTTCGGCTGGATGGCGCGGCGCCCATTGTCCGATGCGCTGGTGCGCGGCTGGACCGAGCCAGGACTGCGCGACGCACGGATCCGGCGGGACCTGCTCGCCTACACCAAGTCGGCGTTCCCGAAACGAGAATTGATCGCCCACACCGAAGCACTGCGCGACTTCCGTGGAGACGCCCTGATCCTGTGGTCTTCGGCGGGCAAGGTGATGCCGCGCCGGCACGGCGCCCGGCTCGCGGAACTCATTCCCGCGGCCCGGCTGGTCGAAATCGATGACGCGTACGTACTGTCCATGCTCGACCAGCCCGCCGCCGTAGCCGAGGCGATGTCGGCGTTCCTGCTCGACAGCCACACCGCACCTGGGCGTGACAAGCGCTCGCCGCGATAGCGCCCGCGAGTCACGCTTCGTCCGGCACGCCGAGGACACCCCGCCCGATCACCCCGGCGATCACCTCCGTCGAATACGCCATGAGCTGGCCGGCCTGGGCATCGCGCAGATGGCGTTGGATCGGCGACCGCTTCAGATACCCCGAGCCGCCGCCGACCCGAACGCCGAGCTGCGCCACGTCGACCGCCACTTTGTTCGCGAGGTACTTGGCTCGGGACAGGTTGTCGAAGAACAGCGCGATCCCATGGTCGGCCTGCCACAATGCCTGTTCGTAGAGCGCGTGCGCGGCGGCGAGCCGGGTCTGCGCGTCCGCGACCTCGTACTGCACCCACTGCTGGTGCGCCAAGGGCTTGCCGAGAATTTCCCTGGTGCGCGCGTGCTCGACCAGCGCGTCCAGCGCGGCATCGGCGATGCCGAGCGAAATCGCGGGAAGCCCGGCCGGGATCACCGCGAAATCTCCCGGACGCGGTGCGCGGCCGCGGCACTCGGCACGCAGCAGGGTGTCGTCGAACGCGAGCAGCTGGCTGCGCGTGGCGCGCAGGCCGAGAGTGTCCCAGATCGGGACGATCGATACCGTTTCGTCGGGGACCACGCCGAAGAAAGCGGGCTCCCCCGCCACGAGCGCGTTGACCAGGAGATAATCAGCGATCTCGCTCCCGGAGACGAACCGCTTCGCCCCGCTCAGCGACCACCCACCCGCGGTCGGCTCGGCGACGTGCTGCGGCTGGAGGAAGCGGTTCCCGCTCGCCGGTTCGGACAACGCGTTCGCGAAGCGCTTACCCGACCGGAACTCGTCGGCGAAGAACGATCCCGAACTCTCGCCGGTGAATTCCGCGAGGGCGACGCCCGCCCCCGCGTGCATGGTCCAGATCGTCGCGGTGGACGGATCGGCTCGGGCCAGGATCCTGACGAGGCGACCGAGTCCCAGGTAGCTCAGACCCGCGCCACCGGCTGATTCGGGCAGGACCGCGTGATCCGCCCCGGCCTCGTGCAACGCGTCCAGATGCTCTATGGCGAGCTCGGCGCGCTCGTCGTAGTCGGCCGCCACGGCCGCGAATCCGGTCGCCAAGTCGGCGACCCGTTCGAGCAATTCCCGCTCGCCGTCGCGGACCGGAACGATGAAATGCGCATTCGTCACGAAATGCTCTCTGGTCGAGGGGAATCGGCGAGCAAGGCTCGCCAGCTGATCTCCCCCGAGGGTACGCAGCCCGCGCCGACTTGCCTTGACGTCGACGAGAAGGTTTAGCGTGGCGGTAGCGGAGGCAAGGAGGACGGATGCGCATCGGCGAACTGGCGGAGCGGGCGGGCACCAGCACGCGCGCCTTGCGTTACTACGAGGAGCACGGTTTGGTGCGGCCGCACCGCGCCGCCAACGGTTACCGCTCGTACGACGACGCGGAGGTGCTGATCGTGGCGCAGATCCGCGAACTGCTCGGCGCGGGCTTCGATCTCGACGACATCCGTCCGTTCGTCGCCTGCCTGCGGGCGGGCAACGGCTCCGGAGACGTCTGCCCGGACTCGGTGTCCACCTTGCGGCGCAAGCTGGCCGAGGTCGATTCATACCTGGCGCGGCTGGAGCGAGTACGGGGCCAGCTGCACGAGCGGCTCGCGGCGGCCTGCGAGTTCGACCGGATCGAGGAGCCGCGGTGAGGTTCGCGGTCAGCTACAGCACTCCCTTCTTCGGCGTCGACCCGGACCGGTTGATCGCCTACGCCCAGCACGCCGAGCACTGCGGATTCGAAGCGATCTACCTGCCCGAGCACGTCGCGCTGTACCCGGGCGCCGCGGTCGGACCGATGGAGATCACGCCCTCGGTGCCGTTCGCCGACCCCCTCGACGCGCTGAGCTTCGTGGCCGCAGCGACCGAGCGGATCCTGCTCGGCACCGCGGTGCTGTTATTGCCCTACCACCATCCGGTGGTGCTGGCCAAGCGCCTCGCGACGATCGATGTGCTGTCCAAGGGACGGATGCGCCTGCTCACCGTGGGGGTGGGAACCCTGCCCGGGGAGGCACAGGCCGTCGGCGTCGATTTCGCCTCCCGAGGCCGCCGCGCCGACGAGGCCATCGATGTGCTGCGACTGCTGTGGTCCGGTGGCGCGGACGGGGTGAGCTTCGAAGGCGAGTTCTTCCGGTTCGAGAACCTATGCAGTTATCCGAAACCTCTCGGCGGCGACCTGCCGATCCATGTCGGTGGATCGAGCCGGGCCGCGGCCCGCCGCGCCGGTTCCCGTGGCGACGGTTACTTCCCGGGCGGGGTGCTCGGGCCCACCGAACGCGCCGCCCAGCTGGAGATCGCCCATACCGCGGCCGCTGCGGCGGGCCGGGATCCCGGCGCGTTCGAGTACACGCGCTGGGGATCTATCGACATGCCGGTCGAGCGGGTCGAAGGACTGGCCGAACAGGGTGTCACGCGCATCGTGGTGAGCGCGAGCACAGGGGACCCGGAGCAAGCCGGAGACGAGTTGTCCGCCTTCGCAGAACGATTCGAACTTGCGAACGCACTGAAATAGCCTTCGCGCCCGGGCGGCGGTCCCGAACCAACTCAGACGGTATGGCCCGCAACCAGATCCGCCACCGAGTGGTAATGCAGCGTCTCCGCGGTGGGCCGCAGCACGGCGCCGTCCTCGGGTTCCAGCAGCATCCCGACATGATCACCGAGGTCATAGCGGTCGCGGATACGAGCGACGAACCAGCTGGGGACCGTGCTGAGCACCGGGATGCCGCCCGGACCCGGGCGCCAGTCGCAGTGCACGAACTTGTCGATGTCGTCGCCGGTCTCACCGCCGAAAAGCCGTGCGAGGGAGAGTTGCTCGCTGCCGAGCAAATGCACCGCGAGCCGGTCGGCGTGCTGCGCGATCCGATAGGTGTAGTTCTTCTTGGACAGGCCGATCAGGAACCGGCGCGGCTCGATGCTGACCTGCGTCGCGAAGCCGACGAGACAACCGGCGCGCCGGCCGTCCGCCTGCACGGTGACCAGCAGCACGGGATAGTCCGCCGCCGCGACCACCGCGTCGAACACTGCGGTCCGGTCTTCGGTAGCCATCGGTCCTCCCAGCGTGATGCGACGTCTTCCCCGGATGCCCGCGCGACCGTCGCGCAAACATGCCGGAACGAGCAGCGCTCACCCTACAACCGCGGCGGCAAGTCGTCTGAGACGCCGACGTCGGCAAGGGTGAGACGCCCGTATGACGGCCCGGTAGATCAGCCCTTTCCGATCTACATTGCCGTGGATGATAGTCCACCACAACGACTTCCGTGCCGACACTGGAAACGCATGGTGGCGGTCGCCACATTGCGAGCGCATCTCTGCATACGGCTGACCCTCCCCTCGGCGGCCACGGTTCGGCGGCACGGATCCTGCCCGGACTCGGCGGCGAGCGAGGCCGTGGGCAGGCCGAGGATCACAGATCCGCGTTCCGGTCGACGGGAGCGTCGCCGGTTCGCCGCCGCAGCGTCATGACGCCCGCCGCTGCGGCGATCATGCACAATCCCACCACCCAGAGCCCGGCGCGCTGGCTGCCGGTCACGTCCTTCAGCCCACCGGTGACGTACGGCGCGACGAAACCGCTGACGTTGCCGACCGAGTTGATCAACGCGATGCCGCCCGCCGCCGCCGCGCCGGACAGGAAGGTGCCGGGCAGGGCCCAGAACGTCGGCAGCGCCGCGAGCACGCCCACCGCGCACACCGTGACCGCGACCATCGCGGCGAACGGATCGCCGAGATACAGCGCCACCGGGATGGCGAGACCGCCCAGCAGCGCGGGCAGGGCGACGTGCCACGCGCGCTCACCGGTCCGGTCGCCGTGCCTGCCCCACCACACCATCACCACGGCCCCGACGAGGTAGGGCACCGCATTGATCAGTCCGCGTTGCACCACCGAGTAGTGCGTTCCGTATTGCTGCTGGAAGCCATCGATGATCGTCGGCAGGAAGAATCCCAGCGCATACAGGCCGTAGACGATGCCGCCGTAGACGAAGGCGAGGCCGAGCACCCGCGGATGGGTCAGCGCACGGCGCACCGTCCAGTGCTCCGCGCGCCGCAACGTGGCCTGCTCCGCGGCGAGTTCGCCGGCCAGCCACTCACGTTCGGCGGAGGCCAGCCAGCCCGCCTGCTCGGGACGGTCGGTCAGATAGAACCAAGTCGCCACCGCCAGCGCGACGGCGGGCAACCCCTCGACCAAGAACATGAAACGCCAACCGCTGAGCCCGAAGACGCCGTCGCCGTATCGAATGATCAAGCTGGACACCGTCGCGCCCAACGCGGTGGACATGGGCACCGCCGTCATGAACAACGCGACGATCCGCGCCCGTTGCGCCTGCGGGAACCAATAGGTCAGATAGAGCAGGATGCCAGGAAAGAAGCCCGCCTCCACCACACCCAGCAGGAACCGCAGGACATACAGCACGGTGGCGTCGGGCACGAAGGCCATCGCCGTGGCCACCAGCCCCCAAGTTGCCATGATCCGGGCGATCCAGCGCCGGGCGCCGAACCGGTGCAGCGCCAGGTTGCTCGGCACCTCCAGCAGCAGGTATCCGACGAAGAAGATGCCGGAGGCGAATCCGAACGCGGTCTCGGTGAGCCCGAGCTCGGTCTTCATGCCGCTCGGCCCGGCGAACCCGATGTTTACCCGGTCCAGATAGTTGACGAAGTACAGCAGCCCGAGAAAGGGCAGCAGGCGAATCGTGATCTTGCGCAGCGTCGTGTCTGCCGCCTCGGCGGTGGAAACCATCTGCGCACTCTCGGCTCCGGACGGCCGCGTCGTCAAGAGCGTCGCAGTAAAATCCGTCCCATGGCGGTTACCTGGCCGGACGATGTGGACGACGTTCTCGGCGGCGATCTGACCTGCGCCGCAGCGTATGTGACGCCCGCGGGCGGCGCGGTGGTGTCGGCGGTGTCGCCGATCGGGCTGCGCGACCGGGCCGCGGGAACAGTGGGATTCACGACATCACTCGGGTTCGGACGCAAGCTGGAGCGAATGAAGCGGGAACCCAAAGTGGCGCTGGCATATCACGCGCGCGAGCACGGCATAGGAAGTCGGGACAACTCGCGATTCGTGCTGGTGCAGGGCACCGCGGCGTTCGACCCGGCGCCCGACCAGGAGGCGCTCGACCGCCTCGGCGCCCAGGCCACGCCCTACATGGGCGCACCGCGGCGCGGTGTGTTCTGGGACCGGTGGCTGCGCGCCTACTACGCCGATCGAGTGGTGGTGACCGTGACCGTCGATCGCATCGTCGTATGGCCGGACCTCGACGCGGCGGGCACGCCCGAGATCCTCGGTGCCGCGGTGCCGTCTGTCGAACCAGCGACACAGCAGCCTCCGGCGAAGAGGACGGGCCCACGGGTGGACGTCGCCCGGACCGCGGCTCAGGCGACGAAGCTGCCACACCGGCTGCTCGGCTACCAGCAGGCCGACGGCTACCCGGCGGTCGTCCCGGTGCAGGTGACCGGGTCGAGCGCCGACGGTGTGCGGTTGACCGTCCCGGCGGGCCTGCCGCAAGGCGGACGCCGCGCCGGGCTGCTGGCCCACGAGTATCGGTCCCAGTTGATCGGCTTGGAATCGCGGCAGAACACCGGTTGGCTCGAGGTTTCCGGCACCGAGGCGGTGTACGCGCCGCACACCGCGTCCGGGTTCAAAGCGCCGCCGAACAAGACGATCCTGTTGCTCGGCAACGGTTTACTCGCCCGGCGCGGACTCGCGAAGGCGCGCAAGTCCGGCTTGGTCGAAGCATTGCGCTGAGCCGCGCCTCCGGCAGCGACCGGAGGCGCGGGTCAACCCCTAGTCCGCCGCCAGGTACACCGGCAGCCTGGCGTGCCCGTTGGAGATGAAACTGGACACGCTCCCGAGTTCGGCGGGATCGGCCGCCAGGCGCAGGTTCGGGAAGCGCTGGAAGAGCGCGGGCAGGGCGACCTCGGCTTCCAGCCGCGCCAGGGGTGCGCCCAGGCAGTGATGGGCCCCGTAGCCGAAGGCCAGATGTTCCTTGCTCGCTCGGCGCACGTCGAACTCGTTCGCTGTGGGGCCGTGCAGTTTCGGATCGCGGTTGGCCCCGGCGTAGGACGCGAGGATCGCTTCGCCCTTGGCGATGCGCAGGCCGTCGATCTCGATGTCGTCGGCGGCGAAGCGCAGCGGCAGGTGCGCAACCGGCGACTCGTACCGCAGCGCCTCCTCGATCAGATCGGACCAGGCCGCACGCCCCTCGGTCACCTCGGCGCGCTGGTCCGGGTGGGTCAGCAGCGCGAAGACGGCCTGATCGATCAGGTTGACCGTGGTCTCGTGCCCCGCGCTGATGACAAGCAGCAGCGTGTCGATCAGCTCCTGCTCGGTCAGCTGCGAGCCGTCCTCCTCGTCCCGGTGCGAGATCAGCAGGCTGGTCATGTCGTCACCGGGTGTCTCCCGCCGATAGGCGACGAGCTCACCAAGGATCCGGTACATCTCCGTGTAGTTCGCCTGGGACTCCTCGGGCCCGAGCGACGTATCGAAGATGCCGTCCACGCATGTGCGCAGACCGGCGTTCAGGGATTCCGGAACGCCCATCAGCGCGCTGATGACCTGGATCGGCAGCGGGTAGGCGAAACCTTCCCTGAGATCGACCGCTTCGCCCGCCGGTGTCGCGGCGAGCGCGCCGAGCAGGTCCGCGGTGATCTGCTCGACCATCGGGCGCATCGCCTGGGTGCGGCGGTGCGTGAAGGCGGGCGCGACGAGTTTGCGCAGCCTGCGGTGGTCGGCACCGTACGCGGTGAACATATTGTTCACCGCGACCCACGGCAACAACGGCCAGTCCTGGGGTATCTCGCCGTTGATCAACGCGGGCCAGTGCTGCTTGCCGTCCTTCGACACCCGGGGATCGGCCAGCAACCGCTTGAGCACGTCGGCGTCGGTGACCGACCACGCTCGCACGCCGCCCGGCAATTCGACCGGGGTCACCGGCCCGCGCGCACGAATACGGTCGGACTCACCCTGAATATCGGCACCCACCGGGTCGAGGACCAGGGGTTGTGTGTCCATCGATGACTCCTTAGAAGACGGTCAGCGGAGGGGATTTCGGAAAGACGACCGGCAGGGAGACCAGAGCGCGGTGGAATGGTCCCGGCCGCCAGTTCAATTGATCGGGCCGCACGCCCAAGCGCATCTCGGGCAAGGCGTCGAGGATCTGGTCGATCGCGTCCTGCACCACCAAGTACGCGGCCGACCGGGCGGGGCAGGCGTGCGGGCCCACGCTCCACGCCAGATGGGCGCGGCTGTCAGTGCGCTGCCCGACGCCGATCGCCGGATCGTTGTTGCATCCGGCCATGCTGATCAGCACCGGCTGGTGCGCGGGTAGCCAGACATCATCGATGAGGATCGGCTGGCGCGGGAAGCTGACGCAGTAGTTCGCCATCGGCGGGTCGTTGAACAGCACCTCGTCGAGCGCGTCGCGCGTCGAGAGGCTGCCGCCGAGAAAGTCTCCGGCGAAACGTTCGTCGGTGAGCATCAGCAGCACCGTATTGACGATGAGGTTCTGCGTCGGTTCGATGCCCGCGCCATAGAGGGTGATCAACTGGTGGATCATCTCGACGTCGTCGAGCCCGGCTTCGTGCCGCAACAGCCTCGAGGTGATGTCGTCGCCTGCGTCCTTGCGCTTGAGCTGCACCAGTTCGAACAGCGCGTCGGTGAGCATCGCGTTGCCCTTGTCCGCGTTGACGCCTTCGAAGATGGCCGCCATACCGGTCGCGACCTGCTGGCTGATGTCCGCCGGGCAGCCGAGCATGGCGTTGAGCACCGCGAAGCTGAGCGGGAACGCGTACTGGCTGATCAGATCCGCCGCGCCGTCCTCGCAGAAGGCGTTGATCAGCGGGATGGCGATCTGCTCGACGGTTCCGTGCATCGCGTGCAGGTCGACCCCGTCGATGGCGGCGACGTTCGCCTGCCGGTAGCGCAGATGTTCCAAGCCCGCGCTGCGCAGCGCGTTCTTCCGCCACTCCAGCATCGGCAGGACCGGGCACTCGCCCGGGATGTCCTTCTGCCAGATCCGCGGATCGGCCGGGAAATGATCGGGGTCGTTGAGGATGCGCAGCGCGGTGTGGTAGCCGATCACCAAGGTGGCGGGCACGCCCGGCGACAGCTCGATCGGAACGAGCGAACCGAACTGGCGGCGCATTTCACGGTATGCGTTGTGCGGGTCTTCCGCGTATTCCTGCGAATACAACGGGTAACGAGGGCCGCTGGTGTCGATCGGCGAGCCGTGCGAGACGGGGCACCCAGTCGCGGAAGTGGACGGCGGGAAGTGTGGCGTGGTCAAAAGACGAAACTCCAGAGGAACGAACATGCGACGAACGCGATCGACCGGGCGCGTGCGCGCCGCGACGGCGAAGGTCGACGTCAGGCGTGGGGATCGGTGACAGGCCGGCGCACACCCTCATCAGCTGTGTGCACGACGACCTCTGAGCGGCAACCTCCTTCTGGACGGGAACGCGGCGATGGCGGCTCGCCGGACGGAGCACGGCTACTGCGCCGCGCTCCCCTCCGGCTGCGGGATATGGACGGACAAAGGCGGTGATTCCGGGAAGAGCACCGGCAGGGCGGTCAGCGATCGATGGAACGGACCCGGTCGCCAGGTCAGCTGCTCGGCAGGAACACCCAACCGCATCTCGGGCAACGCGTCGAGCAGCTGATCGATGGCGTCCTGGGCGATCAGATAGGCCACCGACCGGGCCGGACAGGTGTGCGGCCCGACGCTCCAGGCGAGATGAGCGCGGTTGTCGGTGTAGACGCCCGTGTTGATCGCGGGGTCGTTGTTGCATCCGGCCATGCTGATGACCACCGGCTGGTGCGCGGGTAGCCAGACGCCGTCGATCAGCATCGGCTGTCGCGGGAAGGTGACGCAGTAGTTCGACAGCGGCGGGTCGGTGAACAACACCTCGTCCAGCGCGTCCCGGGTCGACAGGCTGCCGCCCAGGATGCCGCCCGCGAACCGCTGGTCGGTGAGCATCAGGCGCAGGGTGTTGACGATCAGATTCTGCTGCGGCTCGATCCCCGCGCCGTACAGCATCAGCACCTGCTGGACCATCTCCTCGTCGTCGAAATCGACGGGGTGCCGCAGTATCCGGGAGACGATGTCGTCGCCGGGATGGGATCGCTTGAGCGCCACCAGGTCCGCCATCGCCTCGTTGAACATCGTATTGCCCTTTTCGGCGTCCACGCCTTCGAACATGGCGGCCAGTCCCGCCGCCGCCCGCTGCCCGATGTCCTGAGGGCAGCCGAGCATCGCGTTGATCACCGCGAACGCAAGCGGGAACGCGTATTGCGAGATCAGATCGGCGGAGCCGTCCCCGCAGAACGTATTGATCAGTGGCACGGCGATCTGCTCCACCGTGTTGTGCAGCGCGAATTGGTCGATCTCATCGATGCCCGCGACCGTGGCCTGCCGGTATCGGGCGTGTTCCATGCCGGAGTTGCGGATCGCCGCCGGACGCCACTCGAGCAGCGGAAGGACCGGACAGTCACTGGGCACGGTCTGCTGCCAAGTCCGCGAATCGGCGGGAAAGTGGTCGGGATCGTTCAGGATGCGCACCGCGGTGTGATATCCGATCACCAGTGTCGCGGGCACGCCGGGCGACAGTTCCACCGGCACCAGCGAACCGTATCTCGCGCGCGCTTCTCGATAGACGTGGTGTGGATCCGCCGCGAAATCGTCCGAGTACAAGGCGACCCGGGGTCCGTCGGAGCCGACCGGTGAACCGTGCGGGACCGGGCAGCCGCTGGAGAAGGACGATGTCGAGGACTGGGGGTGGGTCAAAACGTGACTCCAAAATCGGAACGTTCGACGAGCAGGGTGGGCACACGACACGCGTCCCGGAGCCCGGGAAGCGAATTGCCATGTGAGCGTCTCGAATTCGAGCTTATGCCGAATTCCGCTGCGGCAAAGCATATCTCGTGTGCCAAACCGATGCGATCGTGCGTGTTCCCACTGCGCACGCCAACGGTGGAACACCTCCGCCCGCGTATCCACGAGGGATACGCGGGCTGTCGAGTCCCGGCGCGGGACTGCCGAGCGCCCATGCCGGGTGTGATCGAGATGTTTGTTCTTCCCGGCCGGCCTACTCCGTCGCCTCCAAGAACACCGGCAGCTCGGAATGACCGTTGGAGATGAAGCTGAGCACGGTGCCCAGCTCGGACGGATCGACCGCGAGGCGCATGTCCGGGAAGCGCCGGAAGATGGCCGGAAGGGCGATCTCGGCTTCCATGCGGGCCAGCGGCGCGCCCAGGCAATGATGCGCCCCGTAACCGAAGGCCACATGATCCTTGACCGAGCGACGCAGGTCGAACTGGTCGGCGTTCGGACCGTGCACCTTCGGATCGCGGTTGGCCGCCACGTAGGAGGCCAGGATCGCCTCCCCCTTGGGAATACGGACGTCGGCGATGTCGATGTCCTCGACGGCGTAGCGCAGCGGCAGGTGCGCGACCGGCGCCTCGTAGCGCAGCGACTCCTCCACCACATCCGACCATGGGATCCGCCCCGCCACCACATCGGCACGCTGGTCCGCACGGGTGAGCAAAGCGAAGATGGCCTGATCCAGCAGGTTCACCGTCGTCTCGTGTCCGGCGTTGATGACCAGCATCAGGGTGTCGACGAGTTCCTTCTCGGTCAGCTGTGAGCCGTCCTCCTCGTCCCGGCTGGCGATCAGCACGCTCGTGATGTCGTCGCCGGGTCTCTCCCGCCGGTACGCCACCAGTTCGCTGATGAGCCGGTACATCTCCAGGTAGTTGGCCTGGGCCTCCTCCGGCCCGAACGAGGTGTCGAAGAATCCGTCGACACATTTCCGCACCCCTGGGCCCAGATGCTCGGGCACACCCATCAGCTCGGTGATGACCTGGATCGGCACCGGATAGGCGTAGCCCTCACGCAGATCGACGGCCGTGCCGCGCGGCGTCGCGGCCAACTGGTCGAGCAACTCGGCGGTGATCGCTTCGATGCGCGGTCGAAGCGCCACCGTACGACGGTGCGTGAACGCGGGTGCGACCAGCTTGCGCAGCCGCCGATGCTCGGCGCCGTAGGCGGTGAACATGTTGTCGACCGCTACCCATGGGTGCAGCGGCCACTCCTCGGTGATCTCGCCGTTCATGAACGCGGCCCAGTGCTGCCTGGGATCCTTCGAGACGCGCGGGTCGGCCAGAAGGCTCTTGAGCACGACGGCATCGGTGATCGACCACGCCGGCACCCCGCCGGGCAGTTCCACCAGGGCCACCGGCCCACGCTCGCGCAGCCGCGCCGCTTCGCCTTGGATATCGGAACCGGTCAGATCCAAGACTATCGGCTCTTGCGACATCGGACGCTTCTCCTTACACCATGTTCAACGGAGGGGACTTGGGGAAGACGACCGGCAGGGCCGCCAACGCCCGGTGGAATGGGCCGGGGCGCCAGACCACTTCGTCCGCGGGCACGGCCAGCCGCATTTCGGGGAGAGCGTCGAGGAGCTGGTCGATGGCTTCTTGCACGACCACGGACGCGACGGACTTCGCGGGGCAGGCGTGCGGTCCGACCGCCCACGCCAGATGCGAGCGATTACCGGTGCGGTCGCCGCCGCGGATCGCCGGATCGTTGTTGCACCCCGCCAGGCTGACCAGCACCGGCTGGTGCGCGGGCAACCAGACGCTGTCGATCAGGATGGGCTGGCGCGGATAGGTGATGCAGAAGTTCGCCATGGGCGGGTCGTTGAACAACACCTCGTCCAGCGCGTCACGCGTCGACAGCGCGCCGCCGAGCATGTCGCCACCGAAACGGTCGTCGGTGAGCATCAGCAGCAGGGTGTTGGTGATCAGGTTCTGCTGCGGCTCGATCCCGGCGCCGTAGAGGCTGATCAGGTTCGACAGCATCTCCTCGTCGTCGAGGCCTGCCGGGTGATGCGCCAACCGGGACGTGACGTCGTCGCCCGGCTCCGCGCGGCGCTGGTGGATCAGCTCCATCAGCGCCTCGGAGAGCATCTGCATGCCCTTGGCCGCCTCGACGGTGTCGAAGAGCATCGCCATGCCGGTGGCGACCCGCTGCCCAAGTTCCGTCGAACAGCCGACGATCCGGTTGAGCACCTCGAAGACGAGCGGGAACGCGTACTGGGTCACCAGATCGGCGGACCCCGCCTGGCAGAACGTGTTGATCAGCGGAATCGCGATGCGCTCTACCATCGAGTGCACCTCGTGCAGGTCGATGGCGTCGATGCTCGCGACGTACGCACCCCGGTAGCGGGCATGCGCGGCGCCGCTGTTGCGCAGCGCGTTCGGGTACCACTCCATCATCGGACGGATGGGCGAGTCCTCGGGAATGTTCTTCTGCCAGATGCGTGGATCGGCGGGGAAGTGCTCGGGATCGTTGAGGATCCGCACGGCTTCCTGATAGCCGATCACCAGCGTGGCGGGCACCCCTGGCGACAGTTCGATCGGGACCAACGAACCGTGGCGCCTGCGCATTTCCCGGTAGGTCCCGTGGGGGTCGGCCGCGAATCCCTCGGCATAGAGCGGAATTCTGGGACCGTCGGTGTCGATCGGCGATCCGTGTGCGACCGGGCAGGCGCCGCTGGATAGGTGCGCGGGGTGGGTCGAGGACTGGGGCGTGGTCAAATGCGAGACTCCAAACGGTGGAACAAGAATTCGACTAGCGTGATCAGCGAACGCAGGCACGTGCCTCGGTCCCGGGCGTCCAGTGACGTCAGGGGGGTCCCGGGTTCCAGGTCGAGGGCATCGCGCACCTCATCGAGCGGGTAGGGCCGGGCGCCTTCGAACTGGTTGACGGCGACCGAATACGGGACGCCGCGCTCCTCCAGCACCGAGAGGACCTCGTCGGACTTCTCGATGCGGCGGGTGTCCACCAGCACGAGCGCGCCGAGCGCACCTCGGGCCAGCTCCTCCCACAAGGGGACGAAACGCTGCTGACCCGGAGTGCCGAACAGGTAGAGCGCCAGTTTGGGACTGAGCGTGATGCGGCCGAAGTCCATCGCGACCGTGGTCTGCGACTTGCCGGGCAGCCCCGCCATGTCGTCGACGCCGACGCTGGCTTCGGTGATGGTCTCCTCGGTGCGCAGCGGTTTGATCTCCGAGACGCTGCTCACGAACGTGGTCTTGCCGACACCGAAGTTGCCGGCCACCAGCAGTTTCACCGAGCGGGTCACGGTCTCCGGCACGTAATCGACGGCGCGATCAGACGGCGAGAGCACGGAGCCCATTGAGTACCTCCTCCAGCAGAGCGATCTCCGGCAGGGACTCGGCCGGGGTGGGGGTGACCAGATGCCCGCCGTCCATGAGATCGGACGCGACGATCTTCACGACAGACGGCGGAAGGTCGAGGTACGCAGCGATCTCCGCGATCGACAGCGCACCCCGACGGCTGCACAGGGCCATGACCCGGCGCGCATCGGGCGACGCGCCGGGGAGTGGATCTTTGGCGGTCAGGACCAAAGTAACCAGGTCCAGCTCGCGAGTGGGGCGCGTACGCCCTCCGGTGCGCACATAAGCCCGGACCAGGTCCGGATCGCGCCGCGGCTTGCTCATGACGGCCCCTCGCTCTCGCTCGGCTCCGTGCTGCCCAGCGGCGCAGTACCTCTGACTCGCTCGCTGCGCTCGATCATGGCATTTCGCTGCCGTCAACGCGCCTGCGCGGCTGGCTGCCGAGCTCGCGTCCGACCCGGCCTGCCAGCTCGTTCATCCGGTGGGCGACGAGGCCCACGTCGATGTCGTTGGTGGTCGCGACGCCGAGTAGCGCGCCCTCGCCCGCCGCGGTGATGAGGATCATTCCCTGGTCGTACTCGGTCATGTTCTGCCGCACGCCGTTCGTGGCGTCACCGCAGAATTCACCGAGCGCCTTACCGAGCGAACGCAGGCCGGAGGCCGCGGCGGCGAAGCGTTCCGCCTCGTCGCGGGCGATCCCCGTGGAGTGCGCGATCCGCAGGCCGTCGTCGGAGAGCAACACCGAGAACCGCACACCCGTGATGCTGAGATCTTCGAGTAGCCAGCCCAGTTTGTTGCTGCTGTCGGTCACGGGTGTGGCCATCAGGATGTCATCCCTTCCGTGTCATCAGATGCGGCGGCGCGGCCGCTCTTGGAGCCGGTATGCCAAGCTGCGGCGACCTCTGGGCGAGCGAGGCCGGGTTCGGTGCGCGGCCCGACCGGGGCGAGTGCGACCGTCCTGCGTCGCCGCTTGGGTAGCCCGCCGCTGGTGATCTCGCTCACCGACAGCGACGGCTCGTTCTCGCCGGGCTGTTCGCTCGGCGCGTCCTGCGCGGGAACCGTGGCCGGCTCCGGTTTTGCCTCGGTCACGGGCGCGACCTCCTGGACGTTCTGCGGGGTGACCAGCAGCGACTCCGGGATGTAGACCATCGCGCGCATGCCGCCGTAGACGTTCGGGCCGTCGATGTAGACGGTGAAGCCGTAGCGGCGGGCCAGCGCGGCGATGCCCGGGAAGCCGACCTTCGGTGACGGGCCGAGCTGGTGGATGTCGACGGGCCGCTCGTGCGCGAGCACCTGGCGGGCCTCCTCCATCTGCTCGGCGTTCATCCGCACGCCCGCGTCATCGATGATGACGGTGACGCCGTGGTGACCCTCCTGGAAGTTGACGTCCACGTAGGAAGTCGGCGGCGAGTACCGCAACGCGTTGTCCAGCAAGGTCGCCAGTGTGTGCACGAGCGGTTCCACCGCGCGGCTGATCACGACACGGTCGAGCTGGTTGGGCCGCACCCGCAGGTATTCCCGGACACGGCCGATGGCGCCGCCGACCACGTCGGTCAGCGTCTGCGCGGGCCAGCGGCGGCCGGGCAGACCACCGCAGACGATCACGTAGGACTGCGCCTGACGGATCATCTGCTGCACCGTGTGGTCGATGCGGGTGAGGGTTTCGTACACCTGATCGTCGCGATGCTCACGCAGCGCGGCGCTCACCACCTGGCTGACGTCAGCGCCGAGGCTGACCACGGAGGTGCCGAACGAGCGGACCGCGGCGCTGGTCGCCTGGCGCGACGCGGAGGCGACCTCGTTGCGCGCGGCCTCCTCGGCCGCCTTGATCGCCTGCTGTCCTTCGTTGTTGGTCAGCTCCCTGGTCTCCGAGCGCATCAGGCTCAGATCGTCGGCATACCGCTCGGAGATCCACCGCAGGATCTGCGCGAGCCGCGAATTCTCCATGCCCGCCTGGACTTCGACCGGGGGCACCTGGGACTCGAACCGGCGGATCGACTCGGCCACCGCGGGTAGCGTGGTGGCGGCGAACCGCTCGAGCGTGTCCTCGGTCGCGCGCTGTTCCCTGGCCAGAGCCTCGAGCTTGGCCCGCTGAGCCCTGGCATACTGCACTGCGTACAACGCCCCCGCTACGGCGATCACCAAAGCGACGGCGAGGATCCATGAAAGCATCACGGCGATATCTTGATTCATCAGTTCTTTCGTCGTTGACTGGTCTCGAGGAATCGGCCCACTGCCATCCTGCTTCGCTCGCCTTCCCTCGCCTGCCGACCCATGAACGGACCGGTCGGTGGGGTCCGCGTCGGAGTACCGGAAATCCCACGACGGCACCGGCGCTCACCGAGAGCGCCTACCGCACAGTGCCCGCAGGACAGGCGATTACACGTCAATCGCCGACCGCCCGGATCGTGTCCGAACGGTAACCAGAACCCGACCATTCGCACATTAGCAGCATTCCACCGAACTCTCTGCCGATACCACAGACACTTTCCGGATTCCCGGAACTGGGACGATAGGTGCCGCAGATCGCGACATAGCTGCGCAATAATGTTGGGCTGCCGTGCAACCCGTGGACCATTTGTCCTGCGTATGGGCCCGCGCCGGAGAGCACCGGAAGCGCGGGTGGCGGCGCGGAGGCCGCGAACGCCCACGGCGGCCGAGCCGAACAGGCGGATTGGATGTTCGCTGACGCATCAACAAATGTATTGGCGGGTGCTCGAATTCGAGTCCGCGAAGTAGCGTCCACCTCTGTGCGGGGACTCCACCCGGACCGGCTGCCCTCGCCACCGACCGGACCGCCGGAGCCGGATACCATGCGCCCATGGCAAAGCTGAAGGTCTCGGTCGACGTCCCGATCTCGCCCGAGGAGGCCTGGACGCACACCTCCAACCTCGCCGAACTCGACAAATGGCTGACCATGCACGAAGCGTGGCGCGGAGAGGTTCCCGCCGAATTGACCGTCGGCACCCAACTGGTCGGCATCGCCTCGGTGAAGGGCCTGCGCAACCGGGTCACCTGGACCGTGCGGGCCGCCGAGCCGCCGAGCCGCCTGCAACTGACCGGCGCGGGCAAAGGCGGCACCAAACTGGGTTTGCAGCTGCTCGTCGCCCCGAAGGGCTCCGGTTCGGAGGTCACCGTCGACATCGAACTCGGCGGCGCGCCGCTGTTCGGCCCCATCGGATCCGGTGTGGCCCGCGCCGTCAAGGGCGATATCGAACGTTCCCTGGATCGCTTCATCGCCCTGTACGGGTGACCCCGGCCCTCACCCGCCGAAGGCGTCGAAGATCGTTTCGGCGCGGTCGCGGGTGCGGTACATCCCCCACGCGGTCTCGGCCAAGTCGTCCGGATCCAGAGTGTGGCCATCCGGACTGCCGAAGCGCGCCGGGTCGGCGGCGACCATCGCGTGGATGTCCCCCCGCTCGACGAGACCGCCGATGGTGAGTGTGCCCGCGTAGAGACCGCGCTCGGCCAAAGCCGCGTTCAGGGTGAGCGCGTAGTTGCGCAGCGCCGCGGCGGCGAGGGCGAGGTGGCCGAGCATGGGCATGGGGCGGACGCTGGAGAGCCCACCGGCGAAGAGCAGTGCGCCTTTCCGCCGATCGAGCATGCCCGGCAGCACGCCGCTCACCACGTCGACCGCGGGCCACACCCACTCGAACGCCGATCGCGCTGTCGCCGCGTCGATGTCGGTGATCGGCACGGGCTGCTGCGTCGGCCCCGGTCCGTAATAGACCATTCCGATCGGACCCTCCCCGCGGATGTCGCCGAGTATCGCGCCGAGCCGCGACCGGTCGGTGACGTCCGCGACGTGAGCGGTGGCGGCTACACCACGTTCCGCCAGGTCCGCGAGGTACCCGGCGTGCCGAGCGTCGCTGCGCGAGATCAGCGCGACGCGGAACCCTTCCCGTCCGAACCGGCGGGCCATCGACATCCCGAGGCCGGGGCCGACACCGACGATCACCGCTGTTTCCTGGTCCGCCATGCGTTCTCCTTAATTTGAGGCCCCCCTCAATTTATCACCGTAGCGCGAAATCGAGGGCTCCCTCAGGTTCGATAGGATGATCGCGTGACCAAACCGCTGCGCCGCGACGCCGCTCGCAATCGCGATAATCTGCTGCGGGCAGCGGCCCAGGTGTTCACCGAACAGGGCCTCGACGGCTCGCTGGAGGAGATCGCGCGGCGCGCCTGCGTCAGCATCGGGACGCTCTACAACCACTTCCCCACCCGCGACACCCTGATCGATGCCCTCCTGCCGCCCCGGTTGGCCGCGGTGGACGAGATCGCCGCCCGGGCAGCGGCCGAACCGGACGCGTGGACGGCGTTCACCGGATTCGTGGAAGACCTGCTCAGCAGGCTCACCGCCGATCGCGGACTGCTCGAGGCATTCACCGGGGACCATCCAGCGGCGGCTCAGCTGGCGCAGGCCTGCCATCGCGGAATGTCGCATCTGTCGACGGTGCTCGCGCGCGTCCGGGATGCCGGCGCATTGCGCGCCGACGCGACCGACGAAGATGTCGTCAACTTGGTGTGGGCGCTGTCGCTGCTCGGCGAGACCACCGGCTCGCCGTCGTGGCGGCGCGGCCTGGAGATCGTCTTCGACGGGCTGCGCGGCGATCGCTGAACGAAAGGATTTCGCACAGGTGCCCTACGCAACGGCGGCCGACGGAGTTCGCCTCGCCTATCAAGTGGCGGGCACGGGCAGCGCGCTGGTCCTGCTTGCCGGTCAGGCCAACACCCACCACTGGTGGGACGGCATCCGCGCGGACTTCGAGACCGGACACCGCACCATCACACTCGACTGGCGCGGCACCGGCGACAGCGACAAGCCGACCAGGTGTACAGCACGCCGGGATTCGCCGACGACGTGGTCGCGGTACTCGACGACCTGGGCGTGCGGCGGGCCGCCGTCTACGGCACGTCCATGGGCGGGCGGGTGGCCCAGTGGCTGGCCGCGCGCCATCCGGACCGGGTGCGCTCCCTGGTGCTCGGCTGCACTTCCCCCGGCGGCAAGCACGCATTCGAACGCGGTCCCGAGGTCAGGAGATCGCTCGCGCAGCATGACCCGGCCGCCGCGCGACAGGCTCTACTGGAACTGATGTACACCCCGGCCTGGCTGGCGAGCACGTCCGGCCCGTACAACACACTCGGTGACCCGGCCATGCCCGCGTATGCGAAGCGCAGGCATCTCTACGCCAGCAACAAGCACGATGCCTGGGACGCGCTGCCGGACATCCGCGTTCCCACCCTGATCGTGCACGGCACCGAGGATCGGTTCAATCCCGCCGCGAACGCTCCCCTGCTGGTCGAGCGCATCCCCGGCGCGCGACTGCATCTGATCGAGGGCGCACGGCACGCCTACTTCGACGAGTTCCGCGCGGTGGCGAGCCCGGTCGTCCTGGCGTTTCTCGAGCGGACGCGGCCTCGGCAAGCCGCCACCGGTGGGTCTGCGCGGCGGCCGGACCAGGGGCCCGCTGTCCCGGGATCACTTCGGCGAACCGGCGATCCCGGGACGAGCGACTGCTAGGCGTGCACCACCGTGGCGGCGTCGGCCCCCTGCGGGTTCTTCGGCTTGGTCCGCGGCAGGAAGGACGCCGGGATCAAGGTGAGCACGATCAGCACCAGCGCCACCACATAAGTGTGGCTGAACGCTTCCGCGGCCTGCTGCAGACCGGTTTCGACGGCGCCCGGCGGAAGCTGGCTCGCCAAGCTGGGATCGAAGTTGGCCGCGATCGCCGGGCGCGCCAGCGGCTGGTTGTTCAGCAGGTTGGTCAGCACCACCGACATCGTCGCCGTGCCGATGGAGCCCGCGGTCTGGTTGACGATGTTCATCAGCGTCGACCCGCGCGCCACCTGCTGGTGGGTGAGAGTCTGGATCGCCGCGGTCATGATCGGCATCATGGTGCAGCCCATGCCGAGGCCCATCACGAACAGCGCGCCGATCATGGGGAGATACGAGCTGTCCGCGTCGAGCTGGACGAAGTAGGCCGTCCCGATCGAGATCAGCGTGATACCGACCAGCACGATCTTGCCCGGGCCGATCTTGTCCACGAATCGGCCCGCGATGGGCATGCTGAGCATCGCGCCGATGCCCTGCGGCGCGATCAGCAGACCGGCTTGCAGCGCCGACTCACCGCGCACCTGTTGCAAATAGGTCGGCAGCAGCAGACCCGCTCCGAAGAACGCGATGGCGAACAGGACCATCGTGAGCACCGCGAAGGTGAGCGCGCGGTTGCGGAACAGGTGCAGATCGATCAGCGGGTGCTCGGTGCGCAGCGCGTGGAACACGAACGCCGCCATCAGCACCGCGCCGATGGCGGCCGGTATCAGCACCCGCGCCGCGAGCACCGTCCCCTGCTCCGGGATGGAGGAGACGCCGAACAGGAACAGCGCCAGGCCGGGCGAGGCCAGCAGCATGCCGATGAAGTCGAACGACTCGGACGGCTCCGGCTTGTCGCTGGGCAGCACGATGAACGCCAGCGTCAAGGCGATCACGCCGATCGGCAGGTTGATCAGGAAGATCCAGTGCCAGCTGAAGTTCTCGATCAGCCAGCCACCCAGGATCGGGCCGCCGATCGGGCCGAGCAGCATCGGCACGCCGAGCACCGCCATAACCCGGCCCACTCGCTGCGGACCGGCCGCGTGGGTCATGATCGTCATGCCGAGCGGCATCAGCATGCCGCCGCCGAGGCCTTGGATCACGCGGAACGCGATCAGCGATTCGATGTTCCACGCCGTGCTGCACAGCAGTGAGCCCAGCACGAAGAAGGTCAGCGCCATGATGTACAGCCGCTTGGTGCCGAAGCGGTCGGCCGCCCATCCGGTCAGCGGGATCACGGTGGCCAGCGCCAGCGTGTACCCGGTCATCGTCCACGCCGCGATGGCGTAGCTCGTGTCGAACTCGCGCTGGAAGGTCGGGATCGCGACGCTGACGACGGTGATGTCGAGAATCGACATGATCGCGCCGAGCACCACGACGCCGGCGACCTTGAAGACGGCCGCGTCGAGTTTTTCGGTGGCCGGGTCGGGCCCAGCCGCCTGGGTATCCGGAGGTTGTGTCACCGCTTAAGCGTGGCACCTTCGCGGCCGCAATACCAGTCATTACGGGTTCCCGTTGCCGGAAAATCCGCCAGCGCGACCAAGGCGGCCGAAGTCGCCGCCTCGCTCGCGGGCAGCAGAGGCAACCGTACCGCAGGGCTCGGTATGCGGCCCTGCGCCGCGAGCACCGCTTTGATCACCGCGGGGTTGGGTTCGGCGAACAACGCGGCCGACAATACCGCGAGCCGGTGACCGAGCGTCCGCGCCACATCGACCGGACCGGAGCGCCACGCGGCGACCATCGCCGCGAACGACGAGGTGTGCACGGCGGCCGAGGCCGCGATCGCACCGGACGCGCCGAGGGCCAGCAGCGGCGCGGCGAACAGGTCGTCACCGGCCAGTACGGCGAAGCCTGCGGGCCGGGCGGCCATCAGCGTGACGGTGGCGCCGTCGACGGCGCCGACGGCATGCTTCAGGCCGACGACGTTGGGCAGGTCGGCCAGCGCGAGGAGTGTCGCGGTTCCCAGAAAAAGTCCGGTCCGGTAGGGGATGTGGTAGATGATCAGCGGAACGGGAGAGGCCGCCGCGAGTTCACGGAAATGCGCGAGCACGCCCGCCTCGGAAGGGCGCGTGTAATACGGGACCACGGTGAGCGCCGCGGTGGTGCGCGGATCCAGCCCGGCGAGGGCTTCGACGGAAGCCGCCGTCGAGTTCGATCCGGCGCCGACGATCAACGGCGCGTCGCGTTCCCGGCACACGCGCGCGCAGACGGCGATCACTTCCGCCCGCTCGGCGGCGGTCAGGGTCGCGGGCTCCCCGGTGGTGCCGAGCGCGACAAGACCGGTCGCGCCGTCGTCGAGGACTTGGCGGGCGAGTCGCTCCAGCGCGTCCGCGGCGAGTACGCCGTCGGCCGTGAACGGGGTGACCAGAGGAACGAAAAGACCTGCGAGCGTCATGACGATCAGCCTCGCCGCTGGAACTCATCAGATCCAGTTCACGTTTCTGTCGCAGACCATAAGCTGAACTTATGCTCGACGTCCGCAAACTCCGCCTCCTGCGGGAACTGTCGCACCGCGAGACCATTGCGGCGGTCGCGGAGGCCCTCGCTTACACCCCTTCGGCGGTCTCCCAGCAACTCGCCGCACTGGAACGGGAAGCGGGCGTGCCACTGTTGACGCGGACGGGCAGGCGGGTGACGCTGACCCCGGCGGCCGTGGCGCTCGTCGGGCACACCGAGCGGATACTCGCGGTGCTCGAGCAGGCCACCGCCGAACTGGCCACGATCCGCAGCGAACTCACCGGAACCTTGCGCATCGGCGCGTTTCCGACCGCGGTGCGGACCATCCTTTCCCCCGCGCTCGTCGCGCTGAGCAGCGCGCATCCCCGGCTGGAATTGCGTGTGACCGAATTGGACCCGGCGCTGGCGCCCGGCGCGCTGCGCGCCGAGACCCTGGACGTCGCGCTGATCCAGGAGTACGACTACGCGCCGGTCCCCGCCGATCCCGCGTTGCACAGCGAGCCGCTGTTCGAGGAGATCGTCCATCTCGCCGCGCGCACCGCCGAACCGCTCGCCGCGCATCGCGAAAGCGCTTGGATCGCAAGCACTCCCGGCACAATGTGCCACACCATGACGGTGCGTGCCTGCGAGGCGGCGGGCTTCACGCCCCGGATCCGGCATCACGCCGATGACTTCGGCACGGTCCTCGCGCTCGTGGCCGCGGGTCAGGGTGTCGCGTTGGTGCCGGAATTCGGTACGCGGGATTGCCCGCAGGGCGTCATCCTCGGCGCGCTGCCGATGCGACGGCGCACGCACCTCGCCTACCGGCGCGGCACGGGTGGCCATCCCGCCGTGCGCGCCGCACGCGTCGCGCTGCGGGAATCGGCGGGACGCTCCGGCCGCTGAACCCTCAGCGCAGCCGATACCGGCTGGTGGGCACGACATCCAAGTTCCGGTCACCGCCGAACGTCGCGACACTGGCCATCAGCCGATCGATGCGGCGTGCCAGTTCCGCTCCGTCACCGCCGCTGCCGTAGAAGGCGTGCGGATCGGTGAGCGCCTCTAGCGGGAACAGCTCCTCCACGATCCCGGCGATGTCCGGCGCACCGGCCGTCGCGGGCCTGGTCACGACGTTCTGCACGTAGCCGAAGGTCGCCTGAGTCTCGATGGCGACGGCGGTGTGATGGTTGCGCCAGCGATCCAGCCACTCGGCATGCGACAGGTCGTCCGGTTTTCATAGGAAGGCGAGGTTCGACAGCCCCGGCGCACGCTCGAGCACCGCGGTGACCGGCGGGGGAATCGGCGTCGCCTCCTCGACATGCCAGCCTTCCACCCGCTCGGCCACGGTGCTCAGCACCCGCGCGGCCGCCTCCGCCTGCGGCGCGTCCGCCCACCAGACGCTGACGACGGCCCGCACCGGCGTGTCGAACGACGTGATGCGCAGCATCGCCGTCTCGACCGCCGCGTCGGAGATGTTCGCCTGCACCGCGGCGGCTCCGGTCAGACGCGGCGCGAAGTCCGCCGCGAGCAGGTCACCGACGCCCCACAGCGCAAAGATGGTCTTCATCGACAGGCCACTTTCTAGAACACGTTTCACTCGCGTTCGAGCCTAACCCACCCGCACGGTTGGTCGCTCGGGCTCGGGGTATACGACCGTCAGGCTTGCGAAGGTGGTGATCCGTGCGGACCATATCGACCGACATACCGGCCAGGCTGGATCGGCTGCCCTGGTCGCGGTGGCATTGGATGATCGTGATCGGGCTCGGATCCGTCTGGATCCTCGACGGGCTCGAAGTGACCGTCGTCGGCAGCGTGGCCGCGCGGCTTTCGGAACCGGGCAGCGGCCTGACCATCACGGCCGCACAGGTTTCCGGTCTCGCCGCGGCGATGTACGTGGCGGGCGCGGGCTCGGGCGCTCTCTTCTTCGGTTGGCTGACCGACAGGTTCGGCCGCAAGAAGCTGTTCCTGATCACGCTCGCGATCTACCTCTTCGCGACCGCCATGACGGCGTTGTCGTTCTCGATGTGGTGGTTCGTCTTGTTCCGCTTCCTCACCGGCTTCGGCATCGGCGGCGAATACGCGGCGATCAACTCCGCGATCGACGAGCTGATCCCCAAGCAGTACCGCGGACGCATCGACATCGTCATCAACGGCACCTATTGGCTCGGCGCGGTCGGCGGCGCGTTGCTGTCCATCGTCGCATTGAACACGAATCTGCTCCCGCCGAATGTGGGCTGGCGCTTGACCTTCGCGCTCGGCGCCGTGTTCGGCCTGATCATCCTGCTGGTGCGCAGACATGTGCCGGAAAGTCCGCGCTGGCAGTTCATCCACGGTCACGAGGACGACGCGGAACGTTCGGTCACCGCGATCGAGGCGCGCGTCCGGGACGACACGGGCGCTTCGCTCGCCGACGTGTCCGATCATCAGATCCGGATCCGGCAGCGGCGCAGCATCTCCTTCCGGGAGGTCGCGGCGGTGATGGTGCGGCACTATCCGCGGCGCAGCGTGCTCGGGTTGTCGCTGTTCATCGGGCAGGCGTTCCTCTACAACGCCGTCACGTTCAACTACGCGCTCATTCTGTCCAGATCGTTCGGCATTCCGGACGACCGGGTCGGCTATTACTTCGCGGTCCTCTGCTTCGGCAACTTCCTCGGTCCGTTGCTGCTGGGCAAGTTCTTCGACACGATCGGGCGCAAGCCCATGATCGCGGGCAGCTACCTCGGCTCGGCCGTGCTGCTGCTGGGCACGGCGTGGCTTTTCGCGGCGGGCCACCTGACCGCGACCACGCTCACCGCCTGCTGGACCGCGGTGCTGTTCGTCGCGTCGTGCGGCGCCAGCGCGGCGTATCTGACCGTCAGCGAGATCTTCCCGATGGAAACCCGCGCCATGGCCATCGCCTTCTTCTACGCGATCGGTACCGTCGCGGGCGGCGTCGCGGGACCGTTGGTGTTCGCCGGGCTGACCGCGGGCGGCGAGCCGGGGAAGACGGCCCTGGCGTTCACCATCGGGGCGCTCGCCATGTTCGCCGCCGGTCTGGTGGAACTGGCCTATGGGGTGCGTGCGGAAGGGCGGTCGCTGGAGGATTTGGCCGAGCCGCTCAGCGCGACGCCCGAGCGGGCGCGCGTCGAGGCCGGTCAGCCGCCGCCGAGCGGATAGGGACGATACCGCGGATCGTGGCTCGCGATGGCCCCGCCGCAAACCTCGTCCGCGATTGCGCCCGTTGCCCTTCGAGACCTCAAAAGGCTTGCCATTACGGCTCTCCACGGGTGCGGCGGCGGAAAACGGCGTGGCGACCGGGCAGGAGGCAGGTCGGACCTGCCCCGGAATTCGCGGGGCGGTCATGGATGGGACGAGTCGCTACATCCTCGCAAGTCGAGCCGAACTCGGAGCGAGTCTTCGATTTCGAACGCCACGAAATGTGAATGACACGTAAACGCGCGGATTTTTCGGTGAACGCGCTCCCGGCCCACTGTTCACGCTACGACCGACATTCGTCATCACCCTGTGCGCGCAGCGCTTTCGGCTATTCCGCGGAAAACAGTCGCACACATTCGGGCGCAGGTCGTAGAACAACTCACCGCCAGCAATTACGCGCCGAGGGCCGGCCAGCGGCGGCCGGCCTTCTGCACGTTGCGGCGAAACCGACGAGCCCGCGGCTCGTCAGTTGTGCCGCGGGTCGGCGGCCGAGGCGTGCGGCCGGGTGATCCGGCGATGCGCCATGACTTCGGCCCACCAACCGCTCAGCGGGCTCGGGTCGGGCCATACGATCCGATCTCGTTCTTCGTCGTCCGCGACGGGCGCTTCGGGTTTCTCGATCACGATGACATTCCTCTGCGCTGGTGCACGTAGCCGTACACATACTTGCGGAGAGCCCTCGTGTCCGTGCGCGCCGGTAGTTTCGCGACAGAGCGCGTCGAATCGGCTGAACGTCGAGCAGCGCGGGTTCCTCGCCCCTTTTATCGGATGACCGCGCTGTCGATCCGATACACCCCACATTTACCACAGCCGACGGGAAACAAACCGATCTTTTCGGTTTACGATCTGGACACCAAGCGGTCGCTTGTTCACTTTTTTCGGCGCTGAACAGTGGAAATAGCGGGTTCGACCGGGTTTCTTACACGAAACCGAAAAAGCACCGGGTGGTGAAACACACGCGGCCAACTCGTCGCCATCACCCACGGCAGCGCCCGCGTTGACAGTGATCGGCCTCGGCCGCGCGTACGCGACTCCGGAACGCGGCGCGGTAGCGTCGGCGGTTGAAGGCTTCGTAAATCCCTCGGGTACAACTCGTGTGGCAGCGCGCTCCCACACGTACGCGCCGCGCCCGGGCACCTGCGTTCGCTGATTCGGCTCGACCCCCTCGGGTACCCGCCGACTGTGGTGCACCGAACCGAAGCCGTCGGCATACACGACGAAGTCACCCGCCGCCGAGCAGCACGGACCGGGTGGTCGCCGATGGTTTCCGACGACCACCGGCACGCACCTTCGCGGCCTGGGATGCCTAGGTGATCTCATGGCCGACCTCCGCCGCATAATCCATCAGCACGGGCCCTTCGCATCGGTCTGCTTCGACAGTTCCCACGACACCGAGGACGCGGCGCGCGGCACCGAGCTACGCTGGCGTTCGATCGACGCCGAACTGGACCGCAGCGGAGCCCGGCCGCGCACCCGCCGGCTGCTCGCCCAGGCGATCGAACTGCACCCACCGGCGCGAGGGCGATGCGGCAGGCTGCTCATCGCCGACGAGACCGAGGTGCTCGCCGACGAACGTCTACCGCGCCCGCCCGACATCCAGACCGTCCGGGTGTCGCCGCTGCCCTACCTGCTGCCGCTGATCGAAGCGCAGGCGGAGAAAGTACCGCATGTCGTCGCGCTCGTGGGCCGGGTGGGCTCGGAGCTGTACGCACTCGACGGCCACGGCAGCGAAACGAGGCAGACCCTCCGCACCGCCGGCCATCCGGTGCTCGAGCCTCGGCGCGACGACTGGTCGCACCGCACGATCCGGCAGCGGATCGAGGACACGGCGCGACGCAACGTCCGCGAGTTCGCGGGCGAGCTGGACCGGCTCGCCGATACCGTGCGCGCGGAGGTCGTCGTGCTCGCCGGGGAAGCCTTGGCCCGTGCGGAACTTCGGGCCGTGTTCGATGCGAAGGGCAGGGACGTCATCGACGCCGAAACCGGCACGCTGACAGCGGGTTCGGACCCCGAGGCGCTCGACGCCGAGGTCCGCGAGATTCTGCACCGGGTGGCGGCGCAGCGGCGCCGCCGGGTCCTCGAGCGCTTCGCCGCCGAGATCGAGCGCCCGGACGGCTTGGCGGTGGCCGGACTGGCCGCGACCACCAGCGTGCTGCGCGCCGCCACCGTGGAGCGGCTACTGCTCGATCGCGGAGTGCTGGGCGACCGATTGGTGCCGGCCGGGTCCGCCCCGAACCCCCTGATCGGCCCGGCCACGAACGGCTCGGCCGGTGAGATGCGCCGCGCCGACGAGGCGCTGCCGGTGGCGGCTCTGGCGATCGGGGCCGAGATCGTCCTGGTCGACGCCGTGGCGGCCCTGCACGACGGGGTCGGCGCCGTGCTGCGCGACCACTAGGGCCGATCCCTACGACTTCGGGATGCGCTCGTGCAATGTGAGCAGCATATGGTCGAACGCGGTCTGCACTCCGGGCGAGGCCGGGGGGAGGCGGTCGATTTCGGCGATGAGCTGGGCGGCGAGGTCGCGCAGCTTGACGTTGGTCTCCTGCGAGCGCCACTGCAACACGTGGAATGCCTGGTCGGCGTTGATCCGGTAGACCCGCATCAGCACGCCTTTGGCCTGCTCGATCAGCGCGCGCGCTTCGACGAGTCGCGGCAGCGTGTCGTCGAGCAGATCCTGGCGGTCCTCGGCGATGGTGGCCGTCAGGTCGACGTAGTAGCCCGCGGTGCCGACCACGGTGCCGTCCTTGTCGGTCATGGTGTCGCCCAGTACGAGCACATGGTGCGGCACGCCCGCGGTGTCGATGATGCGATGACGGCTGCAGAACGGTTCGGCGTTGCGCACCGACTTCTCGATCGCCTCCGCGACATGATCCCGATCCTCGGGGTGCTTGTGCGCGAGTAGCAACTCGGTCGTCGGCGTCACCGCGTCAGGCTCGTAACCGTGCATCGAGGCGACCTCATCCGACCACTCCCAGTGCTGGTCGGCGAACCAGAACCGGAAGCTTCCCGTGGCCTGCGGGGTCCCCGCACCGACCACCCGGGCTACGGTGTCTTCGGCCGTGTCCACGATTGGGTCGCCCGATCCGTTCATCGCGTCAGTATGCTCCTACCTGCAGCGTTTCACCGTGATCCCGGCGATCCAAGCGAACGTCCCGACCGCGCACCGCACGCGGTGACAACATCATCTTATTCCCGGCGGAGCCTGGCCGGCCGGACGATCCGCCGCAAGCCCGTCACCGTGGCCGGATAGTCTTGGGGTCGTGCCGGGGCAGGTGGAGTCTGCCCCGGCACGCCCGTGCCGAGCCTTATTCAGCGTGCGCCAGAGCGACCCGCTGCCTCTCGGTATCGATATCGAGGATGCGCACCGTCAGAGTGGCACCGACCTGCGGTTCGGTGGACCACTCGGTGCGGTGCAGCAATCCGTGAACTCCTGGAGCGACCTCCAGGAACGCGCCGAACGGCGCGATCTGCACAACGGTGGCCTCCAGCACTCCGCCCCGAGTGTGTGCGGCGACGAAGTCCGGCCACCCGCGCTGCTGCGATTCCGAATGGGACATGTATTTTCACCTCCTTCCGACGTCCCTGTAGTGACATGGGATTTCGCGAAGAAGGCGGCGGGCCCCTGGCCCGCCGGATGATCACAGCGCGGCCGGGTAACCGTTCTGTGTGCGGCGTGTCGCCGACCCGGCAGTCATGGCGACGACCATAACTCAGCGCGACGCGGCACGGCAAGATCAAGAGCCGGAGAACAACGAAAAGCGCAGTCCATTACGGACTTCGGCGATGGATCAGCGGTCGATTTCCGCCCAGAACGCGCAGTCGTGCCTGGCGGCGAAATCGTCCGTCATCACGCTGCCGGTCGCCCGCATGAGCAGAGCGGATCCATCGGGGCCGTTTCCCGTCGACGCCGGCCAGGGCTGCCATTCGGGGGAACCCGGCGCGTTCGGGTCACCGGTGTGGGCGAAGGTGGTCCACCATCGCCGCATCTGCGCGGCGAAAGCGGCGGACGCGCCCGTCCAAGGAATCGGCACGCCCATGAATCTGCTCAACAGATAGTAGAGCTCTGCGGAGTGAAAGGCGCCGGGCAGAACCGGATTGGCGTCACCGAGCGGCGCCTGATCGAATTCGTACTGCCACAGTGGATGTCCGGCATCGCGCGCCGTTCGGCTGGTGGACAGGGTGGGACAGGCGAGCTCGCTGTCGGTGATCACCGCGACCTGGGCTGCTGCCGGTGACGGGAATCGGTCCAGCGGATATCGGGCCAGGACGCGGTCCGCGTCGGCGCCGAAGGACCGGCGCACGAAACGCTCGTAGCTCGCCGCGTCCGGGATATGGCCGCGGGCATAGTCGGTCTCGGCGACGATCAACGCGCCTTCCGCGGTGGTGGTCCCGATGAGGATCGGCGCTTTCCTCGCATCCCCCACCAGGCCCTCGTCGAGTGTCCGAGTGATGACGACGCCGTCGATGGCGGGAAACCAAATGGGATTCTCACCCTCGGATCGGGCGATCGGCGAGTCCAGGAGTCTCGATACCGGCAGTGCGCGCAGGCAGGCCAGCCGGGTCGCGGCGTCGCCGCATCCGACGCTGTCCGCATAGCGCTGCGAGCGCGCGAAAGCATCGGCACGATCGCTTGGTGCCAGCGGCGCTTGGGCACAGGGACCGCTCTGGATGATCGCCTTGGCGAACAGGGCGTCGGAGCCGGGCGCGGCGAAGTGGGTGCAGACACTGACGGCGCCTGCCGACTCCCCGAAGATCGTGATGTTGTCCGGATCGCCGCCGAAGACGTCGGCGTTGTCGCGCAACCAGCGCAGCGCGGCTTGCTGATCCTGGATGGCGACCGTACCGGTGGCGCCGCCCGATTCGGCCGCGAGTTCGGGCAGTGCCAGGAAGCCGAACGGTCCGAGGCGGTAGTTGGGGATGGCCACGACGACGTCGCCATCCGCGGCCATCCGGGTGGGACCGTCGTATTCGGTGTTGGAGCCGTCGAGATAGCCGCCACCGTGGAAGAACACCATGATCGGCCGCGCGCGGTCGCGGTCGCCGTCCGGCGCGTAGACGTCGATGGTCAGGCAATCTTCGCCGGTAGGCGCGAGCGACGGTATGCCGGGCAGGTATCCCGTCTGCGGACACTGCGGCCCGTGGTCGCGCGCAGGGCGCACGCCGGGCCACGGCGACACGGGGCGCGGCGGCGCGAACCGCGCTTCGCCCCCGGTGGGCGCGGCGAACGGGATGCCGAAGTACTCGGTGATCCCGTCGACGGCGCGGCCGGAGATCGCGCCGCCGGTCACCACCACATCCAGCGGCGGCGACGCGACCACGGACGCCGGGGCACCCGCGAACCACGTACCGGCGGCGACCGTCAGAACGGTCGCGGTTCGCACGATCGAGCGAATCATGGCTGTGCCCTACCTCCGATGCGAGCGCTACGGTCGGCGGCGAGGCAGGCGGCCTCGTCCACCGCGGTAGCCGGCATCGATCGGCTGGGCGTGCACCCTCGGATCAGGAGTCGACCGGACGCACGCGGCGGGAACCGAATCGCCGCTCGAACCCTTCACCTGGCAGTCACACGTGTACGACGCCCGTGAACCCTCCTGGCCGACTGCGTCGACGGCGTTCGAACAACACCCGACAGCGGACGCCGTGCCCGGCCCTCATCGTCCATCCAGCCCGCGGAAAGTCGCCGTCACCGATTTGAGCTGCGGTAATGGCACCCGGCTGATGCTACAGCGGTCCGGTGCGCGTCGCGGTACACGACGCAGAGGTTCCGGTCGCCGCGGACTGGTGGCCGCCGTCGGTACGCGTCCGCCCGGCGACAGCCGAGTCGCGCGTCAGCTGTCGGCGAGCAACGCGAGTTCCTCGGCAAGAATCCCGAGCGTGTCGCGGATCTGGTCTTCGGTATGTCAGGCGGTGGCGAAGAACCGCAGGCGCGCCAGATTCTCCGGCACCGCCGCGTACAGGATCGGGGTTGACGTTGACGCCACGGCGCATGCGATTCAGCGGGGCGGACGCTCGGCGGAGCGCAGATCGACGGTCGTCGCCGAGGTCAGGGCGACGGCCAGGCAGCGCAACTCCCCTGGTATCAGAATCGATCGGATCGCGCCCTGGAAACACTCGAGCATCGCGCCGTCAGACCACCGCACGTCGTAGCGGTACCAGCACCGACCCGCGCCGCCGGCGCGCTGGACGTCCCGCTCGACCCGCACGGCCAGTTCGGCGAGCGCCGCGCGGACCTGACCGGGCGCGCCGGTGCTGGCGATCTTCCACCACGGCCGATTGAAGTAACCTGGCTCGGAGATCTCGACCAGGTAGAGCAACGGCATCCCCACGACGTCGGAGGCGGTCATACCGCTCAGACTGCCCCAAAACGGACTGGACAGATGGGTGAAACGCCGGGCGTCATCAATGCGATACCTACTGGCCCGGCGCTGACCGCGTCAGGAGCCGACGCGGTCGAGCAACCAGCGTGGCCCGACAGTCTCGGCACCGTAAGCCGCCACGCGGTCACGCAGTCCCCGGTCCGCCGTCACCACCGTGATCGGACGGCGGCTGTCCTGCGCACGAGCCGCGGCCACCACACCGACGATGGCGTCGTCGCCCGAACCGTCCGCACAGACCACCCGCACGCCGCCGACCTCCGGGTCCACCGCATCGACCGCGGCCTTCGCCGCTCCCTCGAGCACCACGATCACTTCGGCGCGTTCCCCCAGACGTTCCGGCAGGCCGGTCATCCGCTCGAGCAGTCGCCGAGCGGCGCCGGAGCGGTCACGCCACCATCCGTCGGGTCGTGAACCGATGACATTCGCGGCGTCCACCACGATCAACCGAATACTCTCCGCCGTCACCCCCTCAGTCTCCTCCCACGGTGAGCACCGCATCGGCGGCGGGTTCGGCGCCCGCCCGCCGCGCCGCTCGCACCGCGGCAAGGGCGTTGATCCTGCCGTACCCGTACTTGTCGCTGTGGCCGTCGGCCCCGTAGCCGCCACCCTGCGGATCGATCTTGTCGCAGGCGCCTTTCAGCAGGTTCTTCACCTCATCCCAGGACAGCTCGGGATTCACCGCCAGCATCAGGGCCACTGTCCCGGCTACTCCAGGGCAAGCGCTGGACGTACCACCGAAGTCGTTGGTGTAGTCGCCCGCCGCGTCGCCCGACGCCGCCGCGCCGGGGTTGTAGCCGTCGGCACCGTGCCGATCCACCGTCCAGATTCCGGGCGTGAGCGGGTCGGGATGTCCGAACGGGCGGTGCCCGATGTCGCTGCTGGGGAACGCACACCACACCGCTTTGCCGAAATCGCTGTACACGCTGCGCTTACCGGTGTCGTTGCAGGCCGCGACGGCGATGACCTTCGCGAAACCGGCATAGCCGTCGTTGTCGACGGACTCGTTGCCGTTGCCCGCCGCGAACAGCACCACACAGCCCTTGCCGCCACGTCCGCTGGTGACGGCGTGTTCGATCGCCAGTCTGGTGCTCGCGGGCAGCGCCACGACCCGGTTGTGCGCCGGATCGCCCGGCTGGAACCATGCGCCGTCGGCCGGGCCCCAGCTGCACGAGATGACGTCCGCGCCGTGATCGGCGGCCCACTGAAAGGCGTCCGCCTCGGCCTGCGAACCGAGCCCGGAGGCGAGCCGGATCGGCATCAGCGTGGCTTCCGGCGCTACTCCGGATGCTCCGGCCGTGCCGTTGGCGCAGGCCACGCCCGCGCACGCGGTGCCGTGATTGTCACCGTTGTCGGGGCCGGTTCCGAAAGTGTCCTTCGGGCGCGGATCGCCGGTCTTCGCCGTGACGTCCCGTGGCGCGACGATCTTGGCGGCACCGGCGAATTCGGGATGGTCGATGTCGATGCCGTCGTCGATGATCGCGATCGTCACCCCGGCCCCTCGGGTGATCGCATGGGCGGCTTCCACTCCGGCATGCGCGTCGATCGTGACACCGCCGATGGTGGTCTTCTTCAGATGCCACTGCTGGGGAAAGATGGTCTTCTTGGCGCGGCTGCGGATCAGCTCGGGATGGCAGTACTCGACGTCGTCGCGATTCAGCAGCGCGGCGGCGATGTCGAACACCTGTTGGCCGGTGCCCTCCGGAGCCGCCGTGAAGTACGCATTGGTCGCGTACGAAACCTCTTGCTTGACAGTGAGATTCGCAGCTGCGAGCACAGCGAGACAATGCTCGCGATCGACGCGGTCGACGAACTTCACGAAGATGTTCTCCGTGTAGAGCACCGGTTCCCCGGTGCCCGGATCCACCAGGACGTGCCCGGCGAACCGCACCTCCGGCGCGGCGTCGAGCACCGGCTTGCGCTGCTCCACCGATCTCGATCCCGCGGGCAGCCGGTAGATCTCCACCCCCGCGTCGGGGTAGGCCTGCACCAGTGTCGCGTCGTCGAGTTCGGCGCCGAGCGGGGTGCGCACCGACCCCGATTGCCGCCGGATCCCGCGACCGCTGTGCGTGCGCACCGCGATCAGATCGGGACTCTGCGCCAGTTCGAAACCAGGCTCGTCCTTCGTACCGAAATTCGCCGTGGGCACCATGATCTCCTTCGCCGTGGGGACCGAAGCACCAACTATGAACCAAAACTCCGGCCACCGCGGAAACACGGAGGAGAGCGACACTCTCGTGTCGGCAGACCCATGGAACCCGCAGGCCTCGCGCCCGGGACTGCTCGCCGTGGATCCGGACTACGCGAATCCACGGCGAGAGACGACGGGTCACGCGGACAGCCGCGCGACGGGTCAGCGGAAGGCCCGCCGGTACTCCTGCGGCGTCACCCCCACGGTCTTGCGAAAGATTTTCCGGAATGCGGCCACCGAAGGAAATCCCGTTCGAACGGTGATGCACTCCATCGTCAGAATGGTCGTCTCGAGCAACACCTGCGCCCTGCGCACCCGGGCGGTCTGGAGCCACTCGTTCGGCGTCATCCGGACCTGCTCGTGGAAGCGCCGGATCAGCGTGCGCTTGCTGACTCCGGCGCGTTCCGCGAGATCCAGCACGGTGATCTGCTCACCGAGCATCATCTCCGCCCACTCCAGTGTGGGGTTGATGGACTTGCTGTCCGCCTCCGAGCGCGGACGTTCCACGATGAATTGCGCCTGTCCCCCGTCGCGGGTCAGCGGCATCACCGATAACCTGGCGGTATCCGCCGCCACAGCGGTCCCGTAATCCGTGCGCACCATATGGAGGCACAGATCCAACCCGGCCGCGGCGCCGGCCGAAGTAAGGATGCTCCCGTTGTCCACGTAGAGCACGGTGGGATCCACTCGAACGCGCGGATAGCTCCTCGACAATTCGGTAGCGGCCATCCAATGCGTCGTCGCACGCTTTCCGTCGAGCAACCCCACCGAGGCGAGAGTGAACGCGCCCAAGCAGATCGATGCCACCCTCGCACCGCGCTCGTGGGCGCGCATCAACGCCTTTCGCAACCGATCCGGTATCTGCGACCGATAACTCATCGCTCCCGGTACAACGATGGTTTCGGCCTCGTCCTCGAGATAGTCGATCCCCCCGAGACATGAGATGTCGAAGAATTTCGACGGAACGTCCGACTGCACCCCGCAGACCTGAACCTCGTACGCCGCGGTGCCGTCCTCCTGCATGGCCCGCCCGAAGATTTCGAGCGGAACCGAGAGATCGAACGGAATCACGTCGTCGACCGCCAGAACAGCCAATGACCTCATGTCCTCGACCTAGTCGACCCGCTGCTGCGAGTCCGGTCCCGTCACCACCAACCCGGCGCGGATCAAGCGCTTCAAGGCGCGCCCTTGCAGCACCGTCAACTGTGGCGCCAGCTCCGACCACCGGGCGGGACCACGGTTCAGCGTTTCCCACAGTTGCTCGCCACCGTCGCGCTCCAGGCACCGCACCTCGATGTCCGGGTCGGCTACGGAGTAGATCCGGTGGCAGGCAACGGCGTCGGCGAGCGGCGACGGCGCGGCGTCGCTGTTCGCGATGGGGTCCCGCCAGTAGGCGGCCAGTCCGTCGCGAACCACCTGCGGAATCTCGAACGGCGGCGACATCCCTTTGAAGCCAGGGATGTCCGCCGCCACGCCGGCGCGAATGCGTGCGTCCGGAGACAGCGCCACGATGTCCTCCTGCGCCAGTTCGACCGCGTCGGCCGCGGTGAAAGCCCGCAGGTACGGCCCCTCGGTGGCGAGATCACGCGGATCTCGGGTGCCCTTGGTCATGATATTCAGCAGGTCGGGCACCAGCGCGGTGTTCAGCAACGCCTGGAAGGTTCCCTCCGTCGCGTTGTCGGCTTCGACTCGCCTGCCTTCCGCGCTCCAGTAGGGGCTGTCCGGATGCGAGCGAGAGATCTCGTGGTACCACTGGTCGATACTCAGCGCCCAGGTCTCCGCCATCCCGCGCCACTCGACGTCGTAGTCCCGCCAGAGATCTCGCTTGGACTGCTCGTCCAACTCCTGGTCGAACGTCTTGCGCAGCACCAAGGCGGCCGCCCACGCTTGCGTGACGGCGAAGGACATGCCGGAGGAGAAGAGCGGATCGACGAAGTAGGACGCGTCCCCGACCGCCATCCAGCGATCCTCGTACGAGCCGAAGCATTCGCTGACCCTGGAATAGTTGGTGGCCGTGAGCATCTCGTCACGGATCGGCTCCGCGTTCGCCACCAGATCCTGGAGCACCGGAATCGACTTGATCGTCTTCAGGAAGATGTCCGGATCACGCAGATCCACCCGCGCGATCGACTCCGGATTGGTCACGACGCCGATCGACCACACCGTCTCGCGCACGCCGTCGACCAACCGGGGCGTCGGGATGTACCACACCCATCCGTGCTCGAACGCCACCGCGTAGATCGGGGACAGATCATCCGCGCGGAAGACGTTCCAGTCCCCCGCCGCCCGCTGGGCGGGCACGCAATTGCGGTAGTGCGACCACACGGCCACATTGCGGTAGTCCGAGAGCCACTGCTTGTCGCGCTGCGACCCGCGGGCCGCCACTTGATTCGCCCGGCCGGAAGCGTCAACGAAATAGCGTGCGGTGACCTCGGTTCCGTCCTCCAGCACGACCGTGGCCCGATCGGCGTCGGCGAGGAACCGCACCACCCGCACGCCCTGGAAGACGTGCGCGCCACAGGACTCGGCGTGCTCGAGCAGCACGGTGTCGAATTCGGCGCGGTTGATGTGCACCGACCAGCGGTACACACCGTCGAGCAGATAGTCCGAGTGCTCGAAGAAGCCGACGAACGGGCGCTCGGTGTCCCACTGATAGATTCCGCCGAACTTCTGGATCCAGCACTCGCTCGCCAGCACCTTCTCGAGCGCGCCGCTGGCTTGCAGAACGGGGACCAGCGGGTGTGCCCCCGATTCGCCGATGTGCTCGCGCGGGAACACCTCGCGGTCGAACACCGCCACACGCAGATCGGTGTCGCGGCAGAGCATCGCGGCGAGCGTGGACCCGGCGGGCCCACCGCCCATGATGACGACGTCGTAGTCGTCCGCTGGTCCGGAGATTGAATTAGCCATTGATATTCCTCCCTGATGGCCGATTTCTCAGATGATCTGGATGCGCTGGAGGTGCCGCGAGACCGACCCGGTGAACGAGTTCCGGCCGTGCAGCAGAGCGTGGTTCTCGGCCACGACGATGTCGCCGGTTCGCCACTCGTGTGCGTAGCAGTAGCGGGCGGCGTGCAGCCGCTCGCGCAGGTCCTCCATGACGCGCACGCCGTCCTCGGCCGAGATGCCGTCGACGGTCAAGAACAGCGGATTGGCGTAGCGCGCGGGATCCAGGGGCTCGGCGTATCTGATCGTCGTCTCGCCGGTGGCCGGATGGGTGCCGAGCAAGGGCCATTCGGCGAGGCCGCCGTAGTGCGCGAGTTTGTCGGTGCGGTACGTGATCGAGGTACGGGCCCACAGTTCTTTCAGGTCTTCCGGCGCGTCCCGATAGGTTTGGACGCTGTCGCAGAACACGGTCTCGCCGCCAGCGCCCTCGCCGCGCAGACATTGGAAGAGGAAGAATCGAGGCACCTGCTCGGCGAACGCGCCGTCCCAGTGGAACGGGACATCGCCTTTGTCGAACAGATAGTTGTCGGGAGTGTCCCGGACCACCAGATCCAGGATCGACCCGAAGTTCCATTGCAGGATCTCTCCCGCTGCCCGGCAATAGTTTTCGAGTTCCTGCTTGCCGAGCAGGCCGAATCCGCGGAGTACGACCACTTTCGCATCCAGCGCCAGCGCGAGCAGGTCCTCGACCGGCACATCGGCGAGGGTTCGTCCTTCCGAATCGGACTCCACCAGGCGGCCGAACGGCCGCAGCGGCTCGCCCTCGAGCAGTATCTCGTTCAAGCTTTTCGTCATGTGTTTCCTCAGGTTCACTGTGTTTCGATCTCTGGTGTCCGTCCGAGGACGAAATGACTGGGCGACTGTTGCGCCATACCAGACGAGCACCAAGCTCCTCGGCGTGCATCCGCTTGACCAGCGAGTAGTTCGTTCCGTCGTCGAGCACCACGCCATGCCACGGAGTCAGCCAGCTGTCCTGGGTCCGCAGCAGCTGGAAGCCGATCTTCTCGGAGTGATTCGTCTGCGGATGGATCGACAGCCGCACCGCGTCGGGGAAGATCTCCCCCATCAGGCGGCTCCACGCCTGACTGCGCTGCACCACCGCGTAAGCGGTTTCCTTCGATCGGTTGCGCCGCTGCGTGGCGGACAGATCGGGTAACAGCACGGCATTGTCCTCGACCATGAACCGGTGTATTCCGTTGAACATGCGCCGGGCCGCCGGTTCCGTCCGGATCGCCTCGCGCAGCGCGTCGATGCCGTCGGAGTACTCGGCGAGCAGGCGGCGCCTGCGTTCGTCCCAGGGCATCTCCGGCATGGCGTCGCGCAGGCCGTACAGGCCGACGGAGCCGCCGCCGGTCGAGCGGATGACGCGGCGGAGCTCGTCACCGTAGTCGTCCACGTGAACGTCCGGGATGCCCAGCGTGTCACTGAACACGTGGCCGTCGGAGCAGATGGTGACGATGGCGCCCGGCCGGTAGACGGCCGAGACCTGGTCACAGAATCCCTGCACGGACTCGATCGCCAGAGTTTCCGCCATGTCGGGCAGGCGCCCCAGCGTCTTGCGGCGGTTGCGCGACTTCGCCGGGAACGCGGGGATGATGAAATGGACCGGCACGCCGGCCTTGATGTATCGGATCACTTTGCTCAGGTGCGGCGCGAAGCAGTCCGCACAGGGAGCCACATCGCACAGCGACTTCTCCTCGGCACTGCGCCGACGGGCGAAGACCATGCGAAGGATCCGGGTGGCAACCGACTCGACGTCGTCGTCGGGTCTCGGGTGGGCTTGTGGTCGCTCGAGCTCCTGGAGTCGCTCGGAGCCGTTGTCGACAGTCGTACTCATCACTACCTTCCGGACACACAAAAAGAGCGCACGCAACCGGACGGCACAGAAAAATTCCCGCGATCGGCGCGACCGAGCCGTCGGCATCTGCTTGCGATCAGAACGTCGTGCTGGGATACGGATTCAGTGCCGAAATTCATTCGATACCCGAGAACGGCGAGCCCCGATGCTCACAGCCGGATCCGAATCACATACCCCAATTGATCCAGCACCCCCATGTTTTAATGGTTCTGTGGTTTATAACACCAGGATAGCGCTGCCCGGACGGGGCGGCAACCATATTGTTTTCACCACAGAGAAGGCAATTCGGCGGCGCATGGCATCACCATGCGCCGCCGAACAGGTAATTCGATAGTTGCCGACAATAAACCGAAGCGCCTAACTCGCCACCTTTTCCGGAGCAACCGCGACGCGTTTCGGCCGAGCGAAGCGACGCATCGCGGGAGATTCCACGAAGGTGAACAAAGACCATGCGGCGACAATATTCAGGAAGAACAACGCGACGATCAGCGATACCGCGACCGGCGCGCTGAACGTGGCGGCGTCCATCGTGCGGCGGACGTAGAACAGCGTCACGCCTTGACAGATGTAGAAGGCGAACGAGATCTCACCGAGCCGCACCATGAGCCTGCTGGACAGGAACCGCGAGGCGCCGTCGAGGTCGGACTGGGCGGCGGACCCGATCAACGGCGCGAGAGGCACCGCGGTCGCCAGGACGAAGCCGACGTAGAACGGCGTGTACATCGCCACCACGTATCCCGCGACCACCGCTGCGAGAGACGCCCAGAGCGGCACCCGTATCCAGCGCCCCTCTTGCACTATCCGTGCCACGAACACGCCGAGGAAGAATTCGAACAGCCGCGACGGCGGAAAGAGATAGCCGAACCAGAGCTGCAAGACGGGTATGGGCGTGAGCTCCGACTTCTCGGAACTCGGTATGACGAATGCGGTCAGCAGCACGATCACACAGATGCCGGCCACCATGGCGGCGGCGCAGTACCACAGGTATTTCGACTCGATGCGCAGTACGACCGGTATCAGGAGCGGGAACAGAACATAGAACAGGAGCTCACAGGACAATGTCCAGGACGGCGTGTTGACCCCCGCGTTGATGTAATTCTGCGGGAACCAGGCATGGATCAGGAATAAATTCGGCAGCCATGCCTTCCACGGCGTGATAGCCGCCGCGAACAACACCATAGAGGCCACCCACAGCGTCAAGTGATTGGGAAATATCTTGACCACTCGCCGCCGAATGAACTGCAATTTGCTCGATCCCGGTTTCCACGACCAGGTCAGCACGAAGCCGCTCAAGACGAAGAAGAACGACACCCCGAGAAAACCCGCCTTGCCGACCACCCATGCCGCGTCGTAGGCGATATCCGGGTCGGAGAACAGATTGACCGGTTTGTAAGGCGGTATCGGCGAGGCGGGCAGCATCACATGGAATACGAACACCGAGAACGCCGCGAAGAACCGCAGTCCGGTCAGGGACGGCAGCCGTTTGCGATTGTCGACTTCCATCGCGATCAGCCCAGACCCACGACGAAGGGGAATTCCGGCCTGCCGCCCATCACGAAGGCGCCGGTGGACTGGATCACCTGGTCGTGCGCGATGATGTGCCGCGCCATCGTGTTCGTGTCACGCAGCCAGATGTCCAGCGGATTCGGCCGGTAGATCGAATCGGTGCCGACGAGTTCGCACAGACGGGTGAGGATCCGCTGCGCGGCGCGGAACGCGTTGGTCCTCGCCAAGGCGGTCGCGATCCGGAGATCGGTCGGCAGGTCCGCGAAACGCCTGTGGTCCAACGCGTTCCACAGCTCCTCCACCGTGTTGACGACGGCGCCGCGCGCGACGATGTACTCCATCTCGCACTCACCGAGCAGGTACTGGGCGCGGTAGTTGTCCGCCCACTTCTGACCGGTCGCGTTCACGGTCTTTCCGTCCGCGAGGCCGCGGACGTAGTCGAGGGCCGCACGTGCCGTGCCGAGCGGGACGCCCGGCATGATGCGGGCCAGCGCCTCCGGTTCGGAGAGCTTCCCGCGACAGCTCTTCCGTTCACTGAACGCGAAGGAATGGTGCTCCGGGACGAAGAGACCCTCGACCGCGTAATCGTTGCTGCCGCTGCCGCGCAAGCCCGTGGTGTCCCAGGTGTCGAACACGGCGACCTGATCGCGGGGCATGAAGAAGAGCCGGACGACCGGCGCGCCCTCCGCGGTCTCTTCCATGCGGCCGCCCGATGTCACGAAAGCGCCGCCGATGACCAAGTCCGCGTGCGTGATGGCGCTGCCGAACTTCCAACGCCCCGTCAAGCGATAACCGTTCGCCACCCGCTCGGCGCGGCCGGCCGGGAAGATCAGTCCCGCGGTGATCAGATCCTGGGTCGGCATCAGCTCCGCGACGGCCCGCTCGTCGAGATAGCCGGCGTAGATGCCGGTCGCGGCGCCGATCATCGCGCACCAGCCGGTGGCGGTGTCCCCGTAGGACAGCGCCTCGACGACCTCGAACTGCTCCAGCGACGTCAGGCCTGGTCCACCGATCTCCGCACTGAAACACATGCGGTACACACCGATCTCACGCAGCCGCTCGACGATGTCCGAGGGAAGCCTGCGCTCCGCATCGATCTCACTGCGACGTGCCGCCAGATCGGGAACCAGCGAACGCACCGCGGTCAGCAGGGAGGTCGCCGAAATTGTTGCTGCAGTCATTGCGGAATTCCTAAGCCAGAGAAGTTGCGTGCGGTCGCGACCGCTCACGCTGGAGCAGTTCGATCGCCGAAGTGGTCTGCTCGGGACCGAGGGCCGAGTAACCGCCGTCCACCGTCCATTCGGCGCCGGTGACGAAACTCGCCTTGGGCGAGGCGAGAAACGCGGCCACTTCGCCGATCTCGCGCGCGTCTGCCGCCCTGCCCAGCATGTGGAACCGTGCGGCCACCGCATCGGTGCGGGCCCGGTCCCCTTCGGTGATCTCGTTCATCACGCGAGACCAGGTCCAGCCCGGCGAGATACTGTTCACCCGGATCCCGTCGCCCGCGTATTCAAATGCGAGACTGCGGGTCAGCTGCAACAACCCCGCCTTGCTGACCGGGTATCGAACGCGCCCGGCCTGAGCGATTCGCCCGCTGGGCGAGGTGAAGTTGACGATGGACCCCGCCGTGTCCCGCAGTCGGTTCCGAGCCTCTTCGCACAACATCGCCGTGCCGACGACATTGGTGTTCAGCACCTCGAGCCACTCGGCCCGCGGATCTGCGGCAGGCCCGTCGTCACCGTAGACGCAGGCGATGTTGACCAGCGCGTCGATGCGTCCGTGCGCGTCGGCCGCGGCCGCGACGAACGACCTGACCGACGAATCGCTGCGCAGATCGACGGGTACGAAGAGAGCGCGCTCGCCGATCTCGGCGGCCGCTGTCTCTCCCCCGTCCGTATCCAGGTCACCCAGTACGACATTCGCCGAATAATCGGCGAAGACGCGAGCGACTTCGGTGCCGATGATGGTTGCCGCACCGGTTACGAGTACTGTCTTACCTTCGAACAACGTCGACTCCCCTCGGCTACGCCCTCCGACCGGCGTAAGCCATGGATCGAAGTATTCCGAACGAAAAGAGCGACCAGCCAGTACCTTTCGCGACAGACATGCACACCTTTGCGCCAGCCCGCGCCGGCACCCCCGTGAATGTGTCGTAAATCACTCTCGACTCTCGCTCGTAGGGCCGGTGCGATATCGTCTGAGCGCAGGCAGTCCATGTTTCGGGGGTTTCACACTGCGGTCGACGCGTCACGGAAATACCCCGTGCGAGTGTCGGATCCGTTCCTCCCCTCGATGTCGAACGGAGTCGAGGCGTTGCCGAGCGACCAAATGATCTTCTTGTTGTTGGATCTCGTACTGATCGTGGCCGCCGCGCGTGTGCTGGGTTGGCTGGCCGAGCGATTGGGCCAGCCTCCGGTGATCGGCGAGATCGTGGCAGGCGTACTCGCGGGCCCGACGTTGCTCGGGGCGCACTTGTCCGAGACCGTCTTCCCGCACGACATTCGCTCGTATCTCACGGCATTCGCGAACGTCGGCGTGATGATCTTCATGTTCTCGGCGGGCCTCGAGATGGATCTGCGGTCCGTCGCGGGACGGCGACGATCGGTCACCGCGGTCGCGCTCTCGGCCTACCTCACACCGTTCGCGCTCGGTTCCGCCGTCGCGGTGTGGGCGCTGGCCCGGCACGACGGCGGCAACCGGCTGAACTTCGCGCTCTTCATCGGTTGCGCCCTGGCCGTCACGGCGTTTCCGGTGCTGGCCCGCATCCTGCACGACCGCAAGCTGCTCGGCACCCGGCTGGGCCAGACGGCAATGACCTGCGCGGCATTGGACGACGTCCTCGCCTGGTGCGTCCTGGCGGTGGTCATCGGCATCGCCCGGCCCGGCCTCGGTCACCACTGGCGGTTGCTGTTGTTCGTTCCGCTGGTCGTGGTGTTGTGGTGGGCGGTGCGCCCCGCCCTGGACCGCATCGCGGGCGCCGGATCCGAGAAGAACCCGTCCAACATGGTCTTCATCGGCGTCTCCGGCGCCCTTCTGCTGGGAGCGACCACCGAATGGATCGGCTTGCACCTGATCTTCGGCGCGTTCCTGTTCGGGGTCGTCTTCCCCCGGCGGCTGCGCGCGGCCGTCGACAGCGGCGCGCAACTGCTGAGCAGCATCTTCCTGCCCGCGTTCTTCGTGGTGGCCGGCCTCCAGGTCGATCTGGGCGGACTGGATCGCACCAGTATCGCCGAGTTCGCGGCGATCATGTTCGCAGCGCTCGTGGGGAAACTCGGCGGTACCTACTCGGCGGCTCGCTTCGGCCGGACCGGCCGGACGGAATCCGCCGCGCTGGCCGCGCTCATGAATACCCGGGGGTTGACGGAGCTGGTGATCCTGAATGTGGGGCTCACGATCGGCGTCATCGACCAGCGGCTGTACTCGCTGCTGGTCATGATGGCGTTGATCACCACGGCGATGACAGCGCCGTTGCTCAAACTGTTCGGTGTCCCGCACACCCTGCGCGACGACGGCGCGCCCGAGGGCACAGGGAAAACCGAGCGACGCGCGGAATCCGCTGTTCAGACGGAGGCCGCGGCCTCGTGAACCATCCGCACGCGGCTCCCGATCCCGCCGGCGCGCCTGCGGTCGACGGTCGCCACGTCCCAGCGGCTTTCGTCGACGTCGACGAAACGTTGGTCCGTGATGTCACCTTCCTGTCCTTGTTCGTCTTCGACGCGCGACGCCGTGGGCGCGGCGCGGAGGCCGACGCCGTGCTCGAGGAGTTCCGCGCGCTGCGCGCGGCGGGGATGAGTCGCGGCGAATCCCACCGGTGGTTCTATCGGCACTGGGCCGGCCGCGAAGTCGCCGAGGTGTCGCGCACCGGCCGGGACTGGTTCGCGTCCCGTGCCGCGGATTCGGCCTTCTTCAATATCGCGGTGCGGCGCCGGTTGGGCGAGTTGCGCCGCGCCGGGACTCGCATCGTCCTGGTATCCGGCTCGTTCGTCCCAGCACTCCACCCGATCGCCGAAGCCGTCGGCGCCACGTCGGTCTTGTGCACGACGCTGGAGACCGCGGACGGCGCGTACACCGGTGAGGTGCCCGCGACGATGGTCGGCGCCGACAAGTCGGCGGCGCTGCTGCGCTACGCCGAGCGAACGGCCGTGGACCTGTCGTCCTGCACGGCGTTCGGCGATCACCACTCCGATGTCGCGATGTTAGACCTGGTCGGCCACCCGGTCGTCGTCGGCGACACCGACCGGCGGCTGCACGGCTATCCCGCGGAACGGCTGCCCGGCTAGCTTCCCTGCTGCCTTCCGTTGCTGATCGTGAACATGTGCCGATACTGCCCAGGGCTGACACCGAGATGGCGCTTGAACAGAGCCCTGGTGTTCGCCGGGTTCCCGAGACCGACGCGGTAGCCGATCTGGTCGATCGGGAGTTCGGTCGTCTCGAGCAGTTCCCGCGCCTGGTTCAGGCGCGCGCTGGTGATCCAGACGTGCGTGGAGGTTCCGGTCTCTTCCCGGAATCGCCGTATGAAGCTGCGGCGTGAGAGATTCGAACGCTTGGCGAGATCCTCGAGCGAGTGCCTGCGGTCGAGGTTCGCGAGAATCCACGCCCGTGTCTCGGCGAGCGCGCCGGAGGAGGTCTGCTTGGCGAACTGCCGGGTGTACTGGGCTTGGCCGCCCTCGCGCACCGGGGGCGCCACCAGATCGCGAGCCCGTTCGTTGGCGGCCGCCGCGCCGATGTCTTTGCGCACCACGTGCAGGCAGAGATCGATACCGCTGGTCACTCCGGCGGAGGTCAGCACATCGCCGTCGTCCACGAACAGCCGATCCGCGTGCACCTCGACGTCGGGGTATTCGCTCTGGAGCAACGGAGCGGCCCGCCAATGCGTCGTGGCGGGCCGGTGCGACAGCAACCCCGCGGCGGCCAGCGCGAAAGCCCCGGTACAGATCGACAGCATTCGCGCGCCGCGGCCGTGGGCCTCGCGAAGCGCCCGCAGCACCGGTTCCGGCGGCGGCGTCGCGAAGGACGCGTACCCGGGCACCACCACCGTCTCCGCGTCACGCAGCGCCTCCAGCCCGGCCACCGTCACACACGACAGCCCCGGAAACGAGGTCGCCGCCGTCCGCGAGACCGCGCACACCTCGAGCCGGTAGTTCGGGTCGGATCCGAACACGTCGATCGGGATCGCGGCGTCCAGAAGCACTACTTCATCGGGAATGACCACCGTGACCCGACGCTCTCCCCCATCCGGTTGCATGGCCCGATCGTAGCGGTGAACGGCACTCGGGCTACTACCCCGGGCTTCCGGCGCGCACATAGCCTCGCTCGAGTATGCGAGCCGACAAGCCGAAAGAAGGGGTTTGATGTCCGATTTGACGGACTTCTCGACCAGCAACGGAGGGTTCCGGAGCGTCGTCGTGACCGCTGTCGAGATGTCGACCGCCGTCGGCACCGGCACCGATGCGACATGGAAGGGACTGCTCGCCGGAGAGACCGGGATCGCCAAGGTGCAGGACCCCGACTTCGAGCGTTTCCGGGTTCCCGTGGACATCGGCGGCCAGTTCAAACTCGATCCGACCGAAGAGCTCAGCCGCGTCCAGAAGCGCCGTATGTCCTATGTCCAGCAAGTCGCCTATGTCATGGGCAAGCGGATCTGGGACACCGCCGGCCGCCCGGAGGTCGATCCCGATCGACTCGGCGTCTGCATCGGCACCGGTCTCGGTGGCGCCGATACGATCATCGAGTCCAACGACCTGATGCGGGAATCGGGCTACCGCAAGGTGTCCCCTTTCGCGGTCCCCATGGCCATGCCGAACGGCGCCGCCGCGGTGGTCGGGCTGGAGCTCGGCGCGCGAGCCAGCGTGATCACACCCGTCTCGGCGTGCGCTTCGGGATGCGAGGCGCTGGTCCACGCGTGGCGCTCGATCATCCTGGGGGAAGCCGACATGATCGTGGCGGGCGGTGTGGAAGGCCGCATCAACCCGCTGGCGGTGGCCGGATTCGCGATGATGCGGGCGTTGAGCACCCGGATCGACGAGCCCGAGCGCGCGTCGCGCCCGTTCGACCGTGACCGCGACGGTTTCGTCTTCGGCGAAGCCGCCGCGCTGTTCGTGCTGGAGTCCGAAGACCACGCGCGGGCGCGAGGCGCGAAGCCCATGGCTCGCCTGATGGGGGCAGGCCTGACCGCGGACGGCTACCACATGGTGCTCCCGCACCCGGAGGGCGCGGGGAACATTCGCGCGATGCGCCGCGCGCTGGAAACGGCAGGCGTGAGCGGGAAAGACATCGACCACGTCAACGCCCATGCGACGGCCACCTCGTTCGGCGACCTGGCGGAGGCCAAGGGGATCCGGGCGGCGGTGGGCGATCACCCCTCGGTCTACGCCCCCAAATCCGCACTGGGACATTCCGTAGGCGCGGTGGGCGCGGTCGAGGCCGCCTTGACCGTGCTCAGCGTGCGCGACGGTGTGGTGCCGCCCACCTTGAACCTCGACAACCAGGATCCCGAGATCGATCTCGACATCGTGCACGGCAGCGCGCGCACCCAGAATATCGAGTACGCGCTGAACAACTCGTACGGATTCGGCGGCCACAACGCGGCCGTGGTGTTCGGCCGCTGCTGACCGCGGCGACGCCCGATGCGCCCGCCACTCATGCGTGGCGAGCTCGCCTGCCGGAATCCTCGCCGCCGGTTCGACCGGCCCCGCTGCGCGTGCGTTTTCCACGGGCGATCTCCGTCGCGAGCGCGTCGAGCGGTTGAGCGAACTGGCGCATCGGGTCCGTCAGCCCGGTCAGCCAAGCCCGCGCGGCCTCGATACCGGCGGGGTCGAGGGCGTACAGCCGTCGCGTGCCCTCGGCGCGGACGTGTACCAGCCCGGCGTCGCGCAGCACCTTGAGGTGCTGGGAGACGCCGGGCTGGGAGATCTTCGTGCGCTGTTGCACGGCGGCGACCAGCGCGCCCGCGGGCTGCTCTTCGGCCGCCACCATTTCGAGGAGAAACCGGCGGACCGGGTCGCCGAGCGCCTCGAAGATCTTCGCCGGGAATCGATCCATCAGGACTCGGCGCCGTCCTCCGGGACGACCGTATAGAAGTCGATCGTCCGCCGCGCCGCCGAGTTCGCGGTGTCCGGGTCGTCACCGTCACTCACGGCGGCCTCGGCCCAGCCGAGAGCCGCCATCCGGACGAACGTCAGGCCCTCGGGTGTGGTCGGGAAGGCCAACCCCTCGGCCGGGTCCACCGGATCTCCGCTCGACAAGTGCAGCCCGAGGCCCATGAGGGCGAGATCCCAGCCGACGCCCACCGCACCCGGCCCGTATTGCGCCCAGAACTCGGGGGCGACCGGCGCCTCGTGCAGCAACTCCAATTCGGTGCCGTCCGCGGTCGGCGCGAGAACGACGGTGAGCCAGGAGATCTGCGGTCCCATCTCCCAGGTCACGGCGAACCGCTCCGGCGCGTCGCACTGTTCGACGACGCCGTTGGCGTTGCCCTCGAGCTGATAGCGCCCGCCGACCCGCAGATCACCGCTGATCGGCAGGAACCAGCGCGGAATCCGCTCGGCATCGGTGAGCGCGTCCCAGAGATCCGCTCGATCGGTCGGGTAGTTCCGGCGGGCGACAGCGATTCGGGTGGGTACGCCGTCGCGGGACCCGGTGCGGACCTCACGGGTTACGAGCCCGGCGATGGCGGCGGGATCGGTGAGCAACGCCATGACAACCTCCTTGATAAGTTTTGACTTATATTAGCGGCCCGCGGCGTGACCGCAAGACCGATGCGGCGCCACCCCGCGGGACCGGACGCGCGCCGCCCCGATCAGTCGTCTGGAGACAACCCCGCGATCGCGCGCAGCGCGGAGATCATTCCCGCGACCGGGATGCCGGGATCGATCGACCGGAACAGACCCAGCCCCACGCCGAGGGCCAGCACGGCGACGGCGGCTTCGCCCCGGGGCATCGGGGTGTCGAGATCGTCCGTCGCGCGCAAGGCGGCGCCGACCATGCCCACGATGTTGTCGAGCCGGGTCGCCAGCTCGGCGCGCAGGTGCTCGTCGCGCCGAGCGTGCACGCTGAACTCCAGTTCGAGATGCGTCCAGCCGGGCTCGCCGACCACCCGTTCGGCCCATTCCGTCATCCGGAGCAGTCGCTGCGCGGCCGTCGGCGCGGCGATGATCTCGGCGACCTCCGCCGCCCGCTCACCGTGAATTTCGTCGAGCACCGCCAGACACAACTCGTCTTTGGTGCGGAAGTTCGAATACACCGCCCCTTTGGTGAAACCGGCGGCTTTCGCGACCTTGTCCAGAGTCGTGGCCTGAAAACCGTCCTCCAGAAAAAGCCGCTTGGCGGTCGCGATCAAAACGGCGCGCGTCCGCGCCTGGCTCTGCGCCCGGGTCGGCCGGGAACGCCCCGCCCCCGCGAGCCGCCGACACTCATCGCTATTCCAGGACAATCTCGACCCCTTACAGATACTCTCAGTATCCGATTCTAGATGCCAGGGGTATCCCAATCGCAGGAAGGATCGCATCGTGAGGAGCCGCATACTCAGATTGGCCACAGCTTTGACGGGAACCCTCCTCGTGGCCGGGGGTGGGGCCGTCGCCGCCCCACACGCATGGACGGAACCTGCGGCGGAAACCGTCGCCGGCGACGATTTCTACATCCCACCGGCGGCACCGGCGGGCGCACCGGGCTCCATCATCCGCGCCGAAGGGTCGCGGCTGGCGATCTCGGTCCCCGGCGCCCCGGGACAGATCCCCGCGACGTCGACGCGCATCATGTACACCAGCAGCGATACCCACGGTGCCCGCACAGCGGTGACGGGAACCTATCTGGAACCGTCCCAGCCGTGGACCGGTCCGGGCGAACGGCCGCTGATCTCCTACGCGGTCGGCACCAAGGGGCAAGGCGATCAGTGCGCGCCGTCGAAATTGCTGGCGCAATTCATCCAATACCAGCCCCCGTTCGACGTAATCGTCGAATACGACGTACTGGCGATCTACACGCTGCTGGCCCGCGGCATGTCGGTGATGGTGACCGACTACCACGGTCTGGGCACACCGGATGTGCACGACTACCTCAACCGCAAATCTCAGGCCTACGCGGTCCTCGACGCCGCGCGCGCGGCGTTGCAATTGCCGGGCACCAGCCTGAATCCCGGATCGCCGGTCATTCTGTACGGATACTCCCAGGGCGGCATGGCCTCCGCGGGCGCGGCCGAACTGCAGCCGAGCTACGCCCCCGATCTGAACGTGCGGGGCGCCTACGTCGGCGGGCCGGTGGTGGATGACGAGTACTTCATCGCCTTCAACGACGGACGAGCCCCGCTCGGACCCGCCTTCGCGTGGATCCTCAACGGCATCGCCGCCAATTACCCCGAGACCCGGCCGGTGCTCGACGCCGAACTCAACGACACCGGTAAGGCGATCATGCGCGAGTCGATGGACAAGTGCGCCGTGCCGCTGGGACTGGCCCAGCAGTTCCCGAATACCTCACAGTGGACCACCAGCGGGCAACCACTGACCGCGGTGATCGATCAGTCCCCGGTGTTGAAGGCGGCGTTCAACGACCAGCGGGTCGGCACGATGACCCCGGGAGTGCCCGTCCTCATCGCCTCGAACCAGGCCGACGAGGGCGCGCCGTACGTGCCCGTGCGCGAACTGGCCGCCGGATGGTGCGGCGGTGGCGCACCCGTCCAGCTGAATGCGAATGCCGAACTACCCAGCGTCATCACCGGGTTGCGGGTTACCCACGTGCTGGCGTTCTTCCCGTCGCTGGGGGCCTCGCAGGATTGGATGACCGAACGGCTCGCGGGCCAGCCCGCGCCGACCAACTGCGGAGCGCTGCCCTGATTTGCGAAAGCACGACCAACTCGGATACCGTCAGTATCTGAATCATCGCGGCACACCTGAGGCACCCGGGCGTGGCCGAAGCAACATCGGAGTTTCGGCACGGCGCGCCGCGCACAGCGGTTCTGCTCGTAGTGCCGCGAGCTTCGTACACCATGGTCGGCCGCGGTTCGGTTTCACGACCGAGCCGCGGCCGACTGCCCGCTCGGAGGAGCACAAGCGTCCGTGCGGCAGGTGGAGCCTCCGGTCTCCCGATGCCCGGAACCGGTGCATTGATTTGCAGAAAATTTGCTGTTGATCTTCGCTAGCTGGGTCGAAATCGGGACGGAAAGGTGCGGATGTCGGAGTTGACTCACCCCCGCCGACCTGAGCCACTCAGGTGCGCGCAACGGTGACACTCGGACATCCGGCACGAATCGACCCGTGTCCGATCCGGCAACTTCGACCGCCCGAAGGCCGGCTATCGAACCTCGGCTGTCGAAATTCGGCGCGCTTCCAGGCAGTCGACGGCACAGCGGCGAACAAGCACACCGTTGCCGATCCCGTCCACGCCACGCCGAATCGAACAGGCGACACACGTGAGACGGGTCCCGAAAACCTCCCCACCGATCAGGCGTCGGACCGTGTGCGCATGATGAGGATTGCCCGCTCACACAGCGGTTTCCACGGTTCACTACCACCTGGCGAACTTCCAGTTATCCTGGATTGGCGCGCATGGTTCAGGTGTTGTCCGCAGTCGGAACTGTCGGTTGAGTGTCGTCCTCACGGATCGGCGAGATGACTATGACGATCTTCGAGCACACGCGAGCCCGCGACCCCAAGCGGTACCTCTGGATTCTGGGTTTGATCGCCCCGGGTTGCGCACTGCTGCCTTCCACGTTGGTGGCACACACCGGACTGGAACTGTTCTGGTGGATCGGCCCGATCATCGTGCTGGTGGTGATCCCGTTGCTGGACTGGTTCATCGGCGATGACGGGAGCAACCCGCGCGACGAAGACTACGAAGCGCTGTCCAACGATCGTTATTACCGGTGGTGCACCTTTCTGTTCCTGCCGATGCAATTCATCGGCCTGCTCATCGCCGGCTATATGTGGGCCAGCCATGAGCTGAGCCTCCCCGACAAGCTCGGCTTGGCGGTCACCCTCGGCTTCGTCTCGGGTATCGGTATCAACGCCGCCCACGAACTCGGCCACCGCGCCGAACATCTCGAGCGGTGGCTGGCCAAGATCGCGCTCGCGCAGTCCGGATACGGACATTTCTTCGTCGAGCACAACCGCGGCCACCACGTTCGCGTCGCCACGCCCGAGGACCCGGCCAGCGCCAGGTTCGGCGAATCGCTGTGGCAGTTCCTGCCGCGTACCATGACGGGCGGGTTCCGGTCGGCACTGGCGCTGGAACGCACGCGCCTGGCCCGTAACGGCAAACGCTGGTTCAGTCCCGGTAACCATTTGTTGCAGGCCTGGGCGATGAGCGCGGTGCTGTTCGGCGGCCTGATCGTGACCTTCGGCCCCGTCATCACGCCGTACCTCGTCATCCAGGCGATCATCGGCGCGGGCCTGCTGGAAACCGTCAACTACGTCGAACACTACGGACTGCTGCGTACCCGCCGACCGGACGGGCGTTACGCGCGCTGCTCGCCGCGCGACAGCTGGAACAGCGACCGCCTGGTCACCAATATCTTCCTGTTCCACCTCCAGCGCCACAGCGACCACCACGCCAACCCCGGCCGCCGCTATCAGACCCTGCGCAGCTGCGACGTGGCGCCGCAACTGCCCGCGGGCTACGCCACCATGGTCGTGCTCGCCGCGATCCCCCCGCTGTGGCGTGCGGTCATGGACCCCCGCGTCCTCGCCCACTACAACGGCGACATGACGCTCATCAACCTCAAGCTCCGCAGACGCAGGCTACCGCTGCCCATCCGGCACCCGCGCGATGACGTGCGATGGGCCGCGGACCCCGGCACGCACGGCATGAGCCCGTCGACCGGCGACGACGACCTGTTCCCAACGGAGGCGAATCGCTGATACGGCCGCCCGGCAGGCGAGGGTACGGATTCAGTGCGGCCGGGGCGGGCGCCGAGCGTCGGGTTTGAGACAGGTGAACTGCATGACGTCGGTATGCCCGCGGCGGAAGTACTCGGCGGAACCGGTCAGATACCGGATATAGGCGTTGTAGGTGTCCCGCCCGGCGAGCTCGATTGCCCGGTCCCTGCTCTCGTGGAGGGCGTCGGCCCAGCAGTCCAGGGTCGTGGTGTAGTGCGGTCCCAGTGCCTGGATGTCAGCGACGGTGAATCCGGCGTCCTCGGCGTATTCGGTGACCCCTTTGGGATGATGACCGGTCGGCAGCGGAAGCTCGCCGCCGGGGAAGATGGTCTCGCGCAGGAATCGCAAGAACGCGAAGTCGTCGCTGGTGATCTGGGTACCGTGTGCCCGCAGATGTTCGCGGCTGTAGCTGACCACGGTCTGCAACAGCAGCACCCCGTCGGAGGGCATGATCCGGTAGGCGAAATCGAAGAACTCTCCGTAGCGGTCCACCGGCAGGTGTTCCAGCGCTCCGATGCAGACGATCCGGTCGGTGCGCCGGTCGAAGTCCTCCCAGCCCTGCACGCGCACCCCACCGTACGGACGGCCCCGGATCAGCCGGTCGACGAGCATGTCCCGCACGTATCGGTACTGGTTACGGCTGCGGGTCAGCCCGATCGTGTTCACCCCGTAGGTGTCCATGGCGCGCAGCATGGTGGAGCCCCAGCCACAACCGACGTCCAGCAGCGCCATTCCCGGCTGTAGATCGCACTTGGCCAAGGCCAGGTCGATCTTCGCCGTCTGGGCTTTCTCCAAGGTGTCGTCGGGGTGGGACCAGAAAGCACAGCTGTAGGTGCGGGTCGGGTCGAGGAAGAGTCCGAAGAACTCGTCCGGCAACTCCTCGCGGGAGAGCACCTCGTGGTAAAGGGGGGCGCGAACACTCATGATGGCGGATCTTTCGCACGAACCGGCACTGCTGTTCAGCGGAAGCCGCCGGGCGGCTTCCGGCCGGGTACGGACCACGATGTGAACGCACCGACCACGCGCTGCCGACGGGGACGACCACGCTGTTTCGCCGTGGCCTGCCTCGGCCGACACCTCTTCACGCTACCTCGCTCCACCAGAACACGCCCTACAACGGTCCATCTCGGCAAACTCGAGGCCAATCGCGGCTCGCCCGACTCCCTGGGCCGGATCGGGCGGCAAGGCAGCGCGCGGGGCTCGACCGGCAGCCCGATGCTGATGCCGGTGCGCTGTCGGACGAGGTGACCTCTCACGTGCTGCAAGCCGGTATCCGGGCCGCTGCCACCGCAGCCGCAGCTGTGCACATGCGGCGCGAGGTTGTCAGGCCTGCTCGTACTGCGCGCGGGTGTCGGGCTGTTCCACTCGCGACATCGGAAAGATGCCCAGTTGCCGTGCGAGTTCGGTGACCAATGACGCGCCGTGCCCGGCCGCGGCGGCGCCGAAGACGAATCGGTCGGGGCGCAGCACGAGGACACCGCCGGGACGCAGTCCGGCCTTGCCGAACCAGCGGGTCAGAGTGCCGGTGTGGTCTTCGATGTCGGTGACGTCGTCGCGGCCGTCGCCCGGCTTGCCCTGCGGGCGTCCACCGAGCGGATACACGGTGACGAAGGAGGCGTCGAGACCACGCAGGAATGCCAATTCCTCCGGCCCGAAGGCCCGGCGCGGATCGGTGCCGTAGCCCAGGACCGCGAATCCGATGCCCAACGCCTCGTCCAAGCGCCGGTGACGTCCGTTGTAGTCGCGGATGTCCGGTTGTGGGGCAAGGGTTCCCTCGATACCACGCAGCACGCGCCGGGGCAGACCGAGATAGGCGCCGCGACGGAAGCGCGGCCGCGGTTTCATTTTCGCGCCGCGGATCCAGCCGCCGAGCCCCGGCACCCGCAGCGCGGTGGTGAGCCCGATGTCCCTGGCCGCCGCGAGCAGCCTGTTGTCGAGCGAGACGATCTGCTTGTTCAACACCGACAGATCGATCATCGCCTTCGCGTGCGGCCTCCGCTCGGACTCGTAGCTGTCCAGGATGTCCAGCGCCGCACCGTGTTCGATGATCGCGGTCAGCTTCCAGGACAGGTTGTCCGCGTCGCGCACTCCGGAATTCATGCCTTGACCGATGAACTGCGGGGTCATGTGCGCGGCGTCCCCCGCAACGAGGATCCGCCCGTCGCGCCAGCGATCGGCGACAACCGCGTTGAAGGTGTAGACGAGTTTGCGCAGCACCTCCACTTCGTCCGGGTCGACGAAGCGTGCGATGTAGCGGCGTACGGTCTCCGGGTCCTCCATCTCCTCTTTGGTCTGGGATTCCGACAGCATGAACTCGAACCGGTGATGCCGGTCCGGCTGCGGGCAGGACACGATCGGCAGTTCCGGGTCGCACACGAAGTTGAAATACGGCAGATGCCGGAACGCATCGACACCGTCACGGGCTCTCAGATCGACGACCAGCCACCGTTCCGGAAAACTGGTGCCGGACATCTCGATACCGAGCTTGGTGCGCACCACGCTCCGCCCGCCGTCGCAGCCGACCAGGAACTTCGCCCGCACCCGTTCGGCCGTGCGCGGATCGGTGTCCGCCGGGTGCTTGCCGTAGCCCGTGCCCCGGCATTCGGCGTGCTCGACGTGCACGCCGTCGGCATCCTGGTCGAAGTCGACCACCTCGCGACCGCGCCGCACCGTGACATGCGGATAGCGGTCGAGTGTCCGTTCGAGCGTGTTCTCCAGATACGGCTGGTACAGGAAGTTGACCACGGGCCAGCCCAGCGGCCGGTCGGTCCGATGGAACTGCGCCAGCACCGAGCCGTCCCCGCGCACCCACTGCACGGTCGAATCGACGTTCATGTCCGCCGCCAATTCGTCTGCGGCACCGTCTGTCTGGAACACCCGCATGCCTTCGTCATCGGTGTAGACCGCGCGGGCCAACCCGTAGTACTCCGGCTCCCGTTCCAGCGCCAGCACTCGCACCCCTCGCCGTCCCAGCAGGTTGGCCAGGGTCAAACCGGTCGGGCCGAGGCCGACCACCACCACATCGACATCGAGAGCGCTCATCGCGACAGTCCTCCCGTCAGTTCGGCGACAGTGGGTTCCGGAGTCCTGATGGTCCGCAGGGCTTGCCGGAACTGGGCGAACTTGTCCAGCACCGTCTCCCCCACCGCGGTGTGGCCCCAGATGCTGATGCCCTGATAGGTGCTCGGTTCCCAGGTCGATTCCAGTTCCGGGCCGATCACCACCGGATTCCAGCCGACCTCCAGCTCGAAACCGGACGGCGTCACGCAATAGAACGACAATTCGCGATCGTTGGTGTGCTGGCCGACCGACCACGCCATCCGGAAACCCAGATCGGTGACCCGGCCGAACGCTGCCAGCATGTCCTCCAGGCTCGCGGACTGGATATTGATGTGCTGCACCCGGGTCCGCAGCGGATCGATCTTCATCCCGCGCAGGTTCGCGATCGCGATCGAATGGTGACGCTCGTTCACTCGCAAGAACCGGATCTTCATCGTCAAGCCGGAGATGTTCTCGTCGATGTAGTCCGTCAACCGCGCGTCGAACACCGTGTCGTAGTAGCAGCGCATCGACTCCGGTTCACGGGAGACGATCGCCACGTGGCCCATCCCCGCCTCCCCGGTGACCCAGCCGGAACTGAGCATCCGCAAGGGTTCCGGACCGGTCACCGGCGTTGTGAAGATTTCGGTGGCGATGCCCTTGGGGCCGGGGAAGCGCCACAGGCGCTGTACACCGCGAGCCGCCGCCTGCTCGGCGGTGCCTTCCTCGATCGGCACGCCGCGGTCGCTGACCCGGGCAAGGATGCGGTCGAAGGTCTCGTGGTCGTCCACCTGCCAGCCCAGCGCGGTGACGTCCTCTGCCGTGCCGTGCCGGACGAGGAGGCGGCAGGCGTGGTCGTCCAGACGAAAGCGCAACACATCGGTGTCCAGTTCGTCGACGTGCATCCCGATGGCCAACCCGCCGAACCGGCGCCAGTCGGCCAGTCGCCGCGAATGCACGACGACATAGCCCAGATGTACCGCGCCGAACACCGACCCACCGGTTGCCCGGCCCGTGCGCTCGCTCATCACGCCGCTCCCAGGAACGCGACGGCCAGCTCGTTGAACAGCTCCGCGCGCTCCCACTGCACCCAGTGGCCGGTCTCCGCCGCCAGGTACAGATCGCAGTTCGGCATCCGCTCGGCGAGCATGCGCCCACCGTCGGGCCGGTTCACCTTGTCCTCGGCGCCCCAGATCACCAGCGTCGGATTGCGCACGCCCGACAACCGGGCGTCGCGGGTGAAGTCCATCCGCCACAGCGTTCGCAATGCCGACGGTCCCGGGGGGCGCCGCAAGGGCGGATCGGCGAGCACGTCGGGATCGAGACTGGCCCGAAAACGGTCGTCGATGATCTCCTCGGTGACACCGCTGGCATCGTGAACCAGATACTCGCGGATGAACTCGGCCAGCTTGGCCCGGCTCGGGCCGTCACCGCCGTAATAGGACAGCAACGACTGCAAGCCTTTGGTCGGCAACGCGCGCGTGGTGCCCACCCCACCGGGGCCCATGAGGATCAGCTTCCGCACCTTCTCGGGCCGGTCCATGGCCAACCGCAACGCCGCCGCTCCTCCATAGGAGTTGCCGACCAGGTGTGCCGAGTCGATATCGAGGGCGTCGAGCAACCCACCGACCGCCGCGGCCAAGTCGCCGAACGGATCGGACTGGTCGATGCACTTGGTCGAGCGCCCGTAGCCGGGCATGTCCGGAACGATCACCCGGAAACGCCGGGCCAGCGCCTCGATGTTGCGGGAGTAGTTCGACCTGCCGCTGGCTCCAGGTCCGCCCCCGTGCAAGAGCACCACGGCGGCGCCCGCGCCGGCTTCGCTGTAGAAGATGTCTCGATTGCCGACCCGGATCATCCGCCCGGTCTCGGCGGCACTGCCGGTTGTCATCACTACCTCCAAGATCGTACATCTGATGCAATCATCAGTTATGTAGAAATAGTCTGTCAAGCAAAGATGATGAAATCATCAGAACTGCTTGCGCAACGCCCCGGGAGTGGGCCAGAGTGAGGATCCGGACCTCTTCGAGCCCGGTGCGCACGGAGAAAGGACTGGTAGAACCCCATGAATCGCATCGACGTGCATCAGCACCTGATCCCGCCGGACTATGCCGAAGCGCTGCGGGCGCACGGCGTGACCGCCCCGGGCGGGCGTGCACTGCCCGAGTGGAGTCCCGAGGCGGCGCGTGCGTCGATGACGCGGGCCGGGATCGCTTCGGCGGTGCTGTCGGTGTCGACGCCTGGCACCACCTTCCTGGCCGACCCGGCGCAGGCGGCCGCACTCGCCCGCTCGGTCAACGACTACACCGCCGCGCTGGCGCAGTCCGAACCCGGCCGGTTCGGGTTCTTCGCCACCCTCGCCATGCCCGACGTCACCGCGGCCGCCGACGAGGCTCGACGTGCCCTCGACGACCTGCACGCCGACGGCGTCGTCCTCCTCGGCAACGCGGCGGGGACCTATCTGGGCGAGGACGGGCAGGACGACCTCTTCCGGGTGCTGGACCGGCGATCGGCCGTCGCGTTCGTCCACCCCGCGGACCTGCCCGCGCCCGCCGTGCCGGGCGTCGCGCCATTCGCGGCGGATTTCCTACTCGACACCACCCGCGCGGCATACCTGCTCGTGCGCAATGGCATTCGGCGGCGGTATCCCAACATCCGCTTCGTCCTCGCCCACGCCGGCGGGTTCGTCCCCTACGCCGCACACCGCATGGCACTGGCCATCTTCAACGACACCGGGCGCAGCCCGCTGGACATCCTGGACGACTTCGCCGGATTCTATTTCGATACCGCGTTGTCGGCGAGCGCGGCGGCACTGCCGTCCCTGCTCGCGTTCGCCGAACCCGGGCACGTGCTCTACGGCAGCGACTGGCCTTTCGCACCCGAACCCGCCGTGCACTATTTCAACGCCGGGCTCGACACCTTTCCCGGATGTGACGACGGCACGCGGCGAAACATTCAGCGCGAGAATGCCATCGCGCTCTTCCCCCGCTTCGGCGCGACCGCACCGGCGCCGGTGCCACCGCTGCTCGCCAGGGCACGGACGAACCTTCGGCGCAAGCTCTTCCGCAGCGTGGCGCGGGCGATCGCCCGGCGATGAACCCGCCCCTCGGGGTCGGCCGTCGCACCGATCCCTCGGCGGCGGATCACGGAAGGCGCGTGCCGCTCCGGGCGTCGGGTGTCAACCGCGAAGTCGTTCGAACTCCGTCGCACAGTGGGCGGAGAAAACCGTCACCGCTTCGCCGTTGTCGCGGACGAGTTCCCGTAGCCGCTGCTGATTCTCGATGCGGGACTGTCGCCGAGTGTCCACATACCACTGGAAGATTCGCGCGCCCAACGGCATCGACGGCTTCGCACGCATCTGCCCGTGATAGGTGTACGCGTCACCGGCGTGCAACAGCCAGCCGTTTCCGGTGTCGACGGCGACGCCGACATGACCGCGCGTGTGTCCGGCCAGCGGAACCATGAGAATTTCCGGCGGCAGCCCCCGCAGTTCACGCACCGCCTGGAACCCGAACCAGCGCTCCGCGTCGCTGTCGGTTTCGTCGTACACCGACCACTCGGGGCCGTGCTCGAATTGTATCGGCCGATACCGCAACTTCTCGCGCCTGCCGAAGGGGCCCGCGACGGCATCGAGTTCCGCTCGGTGCACATGCACGGTGGCCTGCGGGAAATCGGCGAGGCCACCGGCGTGATCGAGATCGAGGTGCGTGACGATGACGTCGCGGACGTCGTCGCGGGAAAAGCCCAGCGCCTCGACCTGGCGTGCGATCGGCTGGTCGAGAACCGGATTCGATTGCCGGATGAGTTGACGCCCCACCCAGGCATCCGGCCGGGACAGCGCCTGCTCGCCGTAACCCGTGTCGACCAGGACCAATCCAGCGGAGTGCTCGATCAGCAAACAGTGGCAAGCTCCGGCGGCCGTACGCCGAAACCCCGGCCGGCCGTCGAACAAACGGCCTCCGAAGGGACGAGTTCCCCCTGCATCCAGATGATGGACACGCACCAGTCCGCTCCTATCCGCGCCGTCCGGCCAGCCACGCTACACGCTGACGCTTCCGGACGCGACAGATACCGGTCAAGACCGTAATATCAAGTGCGCGAATGCATTCGACCCAGGAAGCCATGCGGCGGGAGCACGAGAGCACTCCCGCCGCGGACTTCGTCAGGCGATCTTCAAGGTGCCTCCGTCGATGACGTAATCCGCACCGACGATATTGGCGGCTTTCGGTGACGCGAGGAAGGCGACGAGAGCGGCGACCTCCTCCGGCTCGCTGATCCGGCCGGAGGCGATGCCGAACTGCTCGGGCACGGCCGCGAGCAGTTCTTCCTGCGAAACCCCCTGCGCGGCAGCGAACTTGGCGCCGACGCCATCGGGTCCACGCCACAGCGGCGTGCCGACCACACCGGGAGAGACGGTGTTGACCCGCACTCCGCGCGGCCCGAACTCCTCACTGAGCCGCTTGGTGAGGGCGGTCAACGCGGCCTTGGCCTCGCTGTAACCGACCGGGCCCGCCGCGGGCAGATGCTTGTTGATCGATGAGATGGTGACGATCGAGCCGCGCCGTTCCAGCAGGCTGGGCAGGGCCGCACGGGTGACCCAGATCGCACTGAACAGATTCAGGTCGAACAACTCGCGCCACTGCGCGTCCTCGACCTCGAGGAATCCGCCCAACTCCAGGCGCGCGGCGTTCACCGCGCCGACGTTGTTGATCACGATATCGACGCCGCCCAGTTCTTCGAGGGCGGCATCGATCAACCGAGTCGCCCCCTCGGAAGTGGAGAGGTCGACGGGAACGGCCGCGACACTTGCCTTTTCGAGCTCTGGGGTGATGGTGCGCGCGGCGCCGACCACCCGGACACCTTCGGCGGTCAACGCCTCCGCCACCGCGAGGCCGATGCCGCGACCGGCTCCGGTGACGACGGCGGTCTTGCCGGACAGTTCGAGATCCATGAGGGAACCTTTCTTTCTTGAACTACAGGTCAAAAATGTGGGCAGCAAGCGGGCCGACGACGGGCATCGGAATTCAGAGGCTGGTCAAAGCGGTATCGATGACGCGATGCAACGTGGGCGCATCGTAGGTCTTGGCCATCACTCGCAGGCCGACGATGGTGTTCATCAAGAATTCGGCCGCCGCCCGGGGGTCGGCCTCGGCGCGCACGTCACCGTCGCGCCGCCCCTGATCGATGCGAGCCTCCAACGCTCCGATCACACGGTCCTGCATGGCGCGGACCGCGCGGGTGATCTCCGGGTCGTGTCCGCCCAGTTCCATGGCGGTGTTCACCGCCAAGCAGCCGCGCCGAACCGGCTGGGCCAGGTCGGAATCCACCAGACCGCACAGGAACGTGGCCAGACAGTCGCGAGTGGAACCCGGGCGGGACAGGATCTCGGCGGCCAGCTCGGCACCGAGCCGGTCGTAGCGATCCAAAGCCTTGTCGAACAACGCCCGTTTGCTACCGAAAGCGTGGTAGAGACTCCCCTTGCCGACCCCGGTGGCCTCGGCCAGTTGCGCTGGCGAGGTGTTGGCGTACCCATGGGTCCAGAACGCCTCCATGGCCCGCTCCACCACCGTGTCCGGGTCGAAGTTGCGCGGCCTGCCCATGATTCGAACCGTAATAGTTTTCGACCGGAAGGTCAAGAAAGCGTGTGATTCGGCGCCCCTCCGGCGCGCATGCCGGGCAGTCGGCCATGAGATCGGGGCGATCCTAAAGCTTCCGATCGGTTCGTCGCGGCTCGATACTTCCGGCATGCATGCGACGACCACCGGCGGCCGGATCAGGCCGCACGGCGGTGCGGGACAGGTGCCGAGTTGAGGCACTCACCGCAATCCCCGGTGACCCGCCCACCGGGCATCCGTGATCGGGCTGCCGCTCTCTGGTGCTGTCTGGGGGCGGGCTTCGCGACGCTGCTCGACTCCGCGGCGGTCGCTTTCACGGCGCCGGACGTGCGGTCGACGCTCGGTCTGGCGAACTCGGACGTGCAGTGGTACCTGGCGTCGTACTCGCTGACCTTCGGCCTCGGGCTCGCCCCCGCCGGGCGGCTCGGCGACGCGTACGGCCGGCGCAACCTGTTCGTCGCCGGACTCGGGCTCTTCCTCGTGGGCGCCGTCGTCTCCGCGTTCGCCCCGGGCGCGTGGCCGCTGATCGCGGGCCGGTTGGTGCAGGGCTTCGGCGCGGGCGTGATCAGCGCGCAGGTGCTCGGCGTCATCCAGGATGTCTTCACCGGAGCCGCCCGCCTGCGCGCTCTCGCGGCGTACACCACCGCGGGCGCGCTGGCCGCGATCGCCGGGCCGGTCCTCGCCGGGACGGCACTCTGGGTGCTGCCGCCGGATCTGGGCTGGCGCGCCGTGCTGGTGCTGCCCGTGCCGTTCACGCTCGCGACGGTCGCGCTCGGCCTCCGCGGGCTCCCTCGCGACGTCCGTGGGCGCCGCTCGACCGATCTGGACCTCCCAGGGATCGCGGCGCTCGGGCTGCTCGTCGTCATCGTGACGATCCCCGTCATCGATCCAGGTCTTCCCGCCCCAGCGGTCGCCGCCATCGTCGGCGCGAGCGGACTTCTCGTCACCGGACTGGCCATCTGGGAGCGCGCATACGCCCGCCGCGGCCGTCTGCCGCTGTTCGCGCCGCCCTTGATGCGTTCCCGGGGCTACGTCACGGGAAATGTGGTGGCGCTGCTGTGGTTCGGATCGATGCTCGCGTTCACCACGGTGAAGACCGTGTACTTCCTCCAGGTCCACAAGATCCCCGCGCTGGTGGTCGCGCTGGCGCTGATTCCCTCCGCGCTGGCCCGGATCTTCGCGGCGCGTTGGGGGCAACGGCTTTTCGCGGTGCACGGGTCCGTGGTCGTCGCCTACGGGCTCGTCGTCCAAACCGCCTGCATGGCGGCGACCGCCGCCACGACACTGTTGCTGGACGGGTGGATTCTGTTCCTCGTGCTGGCCGCGATCCAAGTCGTCTGCGGTCTCACCAGCGGTGTGGTGGAGCCGCCGCTGCGGGCGGTGACGCTGGCGTTCTCGCCCTCGTCGTTGCACGGGGTGGCCGCGTCCTTCCTGCAGTTGACGCAGCGGCTGTCGGCCACGTTCTGCATCGCCCTCACCACCGGCGTATTACTGGCGTTCGGTGGAACCGCGTCGTCGGCGTCACTCGGCTGGGCGGTGCTGCTGTGCTTCGCGGCCTCGGCCCTGGCGACGGTGGCGGCGTTCGCGCCCGACTTCCGCACCGGCGCGAATACGTCGCAGACATTGCAGGTTTCGACACACGCGCGATGACCCGCCCAGTCTTCCACGCGGTCTATGAATCGGAATCGCGGTGAGCGCAACCCGTGTCGGGTGATCGTGCGCCTCGCTAACGTTCTCTCGTCGGACGCTGCTGTGGAGGAGTGCGCGGTGACCACTGATTCGATTGTCGACGTCGATACCTCGCTACACCCGCTCGACGACCCGGTGCGGGCGTCGCTGCGTGGCGAACACCGCCGGTTCGCCGGCTGGGTGGGCCGGATCGGCCGCTACGACCCGGAGGTCGCCAGGTTCGTCGGCCACCCGCCGGTGCTCGACGAACGAGACTGGGCCGACCTGGCCACACTTCTCGGGCCGGGCGGCAGCACCGCGTTGCGCGGCTACGGCCACGTGCCGCCCGACGGCTGGACGGTCCTGAACCGAATGGACTCGGTGCAGATGGACGGCACCGCCCTGCGCGTCGCCAACGACCCGGAACTGGAACGGCTCACCGCGGCGGACGTGCCCGAGATCCTCAAGCTGATCGCTCGCACCCGGCCTGGCCCATTCGCGCCACGCACCATCGAGATGGGCACCTATCTGGGCCTGCGGGTCGACGGCAGACTGGTGGCGATGGCCGGAGAGCGCATGCACCCGCCGGGCTGGACCGAGATCAGCGCCGTGTGCACCGACGGCGGATTCCGTGGCCGCGGCTTCGCCACGCGCCTGGTCCGCGCGGTCGGCGCGGGCATCCGCGCGCGGGGAGAGACACCGTTTCTGCACGCTGCCGCCGGCAATACGTCGGCGATCCATTTGTACGAGACGCTGGGATTCACGCTGCGCAAACGTTCGAAATTGACTGTCGTGCAGGCCCCTGCGCAGTCGTCGCCCACGCGTGTCATGGTTTGACGCACCACGTCTGGGGCGATCAGTTCACGCGTTTGTCAGAGACGCGTTGACAAATATTCATGCCCGGGCAGAACGTCGCGGATGCGAATGGCTCGCGGGGCATGGCTGTCTCGAATTGCTCGCGCTGCGAAGGACGACAGACCTGGGTATGCTCCCCTCGTTAGTCGAATTACGCTGCGGTCGAACACTTTTGGCGGACCGGTCGGTATGACGACCGGGTTGGGCCGTGGCGCTGAATACCGGCGGCGTAAGCAGGGGAGTTCAGAAATGTCGAGGTGGCACCGGGTACACGGATCGCCAGGATGCACGATCCGATCGGCAGGCCTGCGACTATTTTCACCCGCTGCGTGTCGTCGGTCTCTCGCACACGCTTTCCTTCGGTAGCCGACCCGGCTAATCCGCGCAGGGCCGGATTCGCGTACGCCGGAGAAGTCGTGCGGATTCCGCTCTCGATCGTGCATTTCCTTTCCAGGAGCCTGTCTTGACTGATCCCTCGTCTCTTGCGCTGTCCTTCGATCGCCACGGTGCGCGCGGGTGAAGCTGTATTCGAACGAGTTCGCGGCCGACCCGCACACCGCATACCGGCGGATGCGCAGCGCTCACGGTCCGCTCGTCCCGGTCGAAGTAGCGCCGGAGGTGCCCGCGACATTGATCATCGATTACCGCACGGCATTGGACGTGCTCACCGACGCCGCGCATTTCTCGGCCGATCCCAGCGAATGGGAACAGAACGTGCCGGAAGGATGTCCGGTGCCGTGGGCGATGCGCTGGCGGCCGGACGCGTCGCGGACAGCGGGAGAGGAGCATGCTCGCTACCGGAACGCCGTCACCGGCAGCCTCGATCGCATCGACCTGCACGCGCTGCGCGACACCGTGGAACACACCGCGCTGTCGCTGATCAACGGTTTCTGCGCGGCCGGTTCGGCGGATCTGCTCAGCCAGTACGCGATCCCGCTCACCGTCAGGGTGCTGGAAGAGGTATTGGGATTCCCGCCGGAGGTCCGGCAGAACGCCTATACGGCGATGATGAGCCTGCGCGACGCCGCCGACGCGGCCTCGGCGGAGGCGAGCCATCGAACGCTCGCCGCGGCGATGCTCGAGGTGATCTCGGCCAAACGCGCGGTGCCCGCGGCGGATGTGGCGTCCTGGCTGGTACAGCATCCGGCTCGGTTGAGCGAAACCGAACTCGTGCAGCAGATGGCCTCGTTGTACACCACGGGCGCCGAACCTACGTGGAACCTCATCGCGGTCACCGTGCTGTTGCTGGTGACCGATGAACGATTCGGCGGCGAACTGCTCGGCGGAGCGCTGTCCACCCGGGACGCCATCGACGAGGTGCTGTTCACCGATCCTCCCACGGCGAATTCCTGCGTGCGATACCCGAACCAGCCGCAGATCGTCGGGAATGTGTGGCTGCCCCAGCACCAACCGGTGTTGATCGGTTTGGCGGCGTGCAACAACGATCCCGCGGCGGTGGCAGGCGAACGCCAGGGCAACCGTTCGCACCTGGCCTGGGGCGCCGGGCCGCACACCTGTCCGGCCCAGTCGGTCGCCATGGTCATCGTCCAGGAAGCGCTCGACCAACTGCTGGACGCCCTTCCGGAGATCCGGCTGTCGGTGCCCGCCGACGAACTGGAGTGGCTACCGAGCTCCTTCCACCGCGCACCGGCGGCCGTTCCGGTGACCTTTCCGGCATCTCCGCCTCTGGCGTTCGTTTGACAGCGATGGGGCGGCTTGCGGTGCGAGGCAACACACCTCGGCCTATCCACCGAGCGTCTAAAACAATTAGCCATTTGTAAAATAGTGACCTAATCTGGGCATGTGGCGACACACCGCACACCTGATCCCGCTCACCGCGTCCGCGACGCCGAACGCACCAAACGCTGCCTGCTCGAGGCCGCCTTGGAGGAGTTCGCCGCCAAGGGCTACGCTGGTGCCCGGGTAGGTGATATCGCCCAGCGGGCCGGTGTCAACAAGCAGTTGATCACCTACTACTTCGGCGGCAAGGAAGGTCTCTACCGGGCGCTCCAGCAGAACTGGCTGGAGCGTGAGGCCGCCTTCAGCGATCCGGCGCTGCCGTTGGCCGAGGTGGTCACGAACTATCTCCGCGACGGTCTGCGCGACCCCCGCGGCATCCGCTTGCTCATGTGGCGGGGATTGTCCGATGCCGCGCCGACCGGTACGCACCCGATCTCCGAGACCGACATCGCCGAGACCAGGCGGCGGCAAGAGCGCGGCGAGGTCGCCGCCGACCTCGACCCGGCCGCGTTCCAGCTCGCGGTGATGGGGATGGTCATCGCCCCGCTGCTGCTGCCGGCCCAGGTTCGCGAACTGTTCGGCGTGGAGGCCCAGACCGCCGAATTCGAGCAGCGCTACGGCGAACAGTTGCGCCGCATTCTCGCCCATCTCACCGATTCCCGTTCCGAAGGAGATATTTCATGACCTACCTCGTCACCGGCGTTCGCGGCATCGTCGGCCGGACCGTCGTCGACCAGCTGCGCGCGGCCGGAAAACCGGTGCGCGCGGCCAGCTCTCGTCCCGCCGAGACCACCGTGCCGGACGATGTCGAACTCGTCGGACTCGACCTGACCGACCCGGAATCGGTCAACGCCGCCCTCGCGGGTGTGGACAAGGTCTTCTGCTACGCCGCCGAGGAAGGCATCGGCAACTTCATCGACGCCGCCGAGGCCGCTGACGTCACCCACATCGTGCTGCTGTCCTCCATCGCGGCGGAGAACGACCAGAACCCCATCGGCGCAAGGCATCTCGCGGTCGAGAACCCGCTGCGCGCATCGGGCCTGCCGCTGACCGTCCTGCGGCCGGGAGCCTTCGCCGCCAACGCCCGCACCTGGTTTCCCACCATCAAGGCCGAGCGCGTCGTCCGCGTCCCCTTCCCCGACCTGCACCTGACCCCCATCCACGAGGCCGATATCGCCGACGCGGCCATCGCGGCGCTCGACGACCCCTCCCACGCGGGCAAGACCTACCCGCTCACCGGCCCGGAATCCCTGTCGCACCACCAGCAGGTCGCCGCCATCGCCGCCGCCCTTGGCGAGCCGGTCCAACTGATCGAACTGACCTATGAGGAAGCAGCCGACGTCTACTACCGCCCCGTCCTCGACATGTGGGCGAAGGCCGGCTCGGAACCGAGCCCGGTCGGCCCCACTTCCGAGTCGGTCACCGGCGTACCCGCCCGCACCTTCGCCCAATGGGCCGTAGACCACGTGGACGACTACCGCTGACCACCCACCCCTCCCCGACCGGCGATCCACCCCGGCCAGCCCAACACTTCACCCCCTCTGACCAGCCGATTAGCACCCCTCCAGCCTCGTGCGGTAATCTCTTCGAGCGCCCGCACAGCGGACGCAACGGGCTGTGGCGCAGTTTGGTAGCGCACTTGACTGGGGGTCAAGTGGTCGCAGGTTCAAATCCTGTCAGCCCGACACAGAGAAAACCCCTTCCGACCAGCATCGGAAGGGGTTTTCTGCTATCTGGCTACCCGAAGGCTTGGGACCACTTTGGGACCAGAACCACCCTGTAGTTGCTGTGACAGCCTGTTCCCGTCATCCCGGAGGGCTTCCAGATCCGGGTGCAGGTATCGCTGAGTGATCCGTGGATCGGTATGTCCGGCGATCCGTTGCAACCGGTGCAAGGGCACGCCCGCGTCGGCGAACCAGGTCAGCCCAGTGTGTCGCAGATCGTGCCGCCGGAGATGCTCGTAGCCCAGCTGCGCCACGACCTCATCCCAGTGCGTCGCCTTCCGCAGGACGCCGGTCGCGATCCGGCCGCCCCGCGGCCCGACGAACAACCGCGCGTTCATCAACGCTTCCCGCAGGTCGTCGTCGCTCGTATCCCGCAGAGCACGATCAGAGTTCACGCGGGCGCGAGCGGCGTTGATCCGGCGCAGGATCACGGGCTGTATCTCCGCGATGAGCGGAATGGTGCGCGCCCGTTTGCCTTTCGTGCCCTTGTCCAGCATTCCGCCAGGGCCGGGAGTGGTCTGGCGCCGCAGCGTCCACACCCACTGATCGGTGTCGATGTCGCGCACCCGGCACCCGGAGACCTCACCGATACGGGTTGCCGTGCACGCGGCGAACACCACCGCGTCGCCCCATCCCTGATACCGACCGGCCGACGCCTCGACGAGCGCCGTAGCGAGCTGTTGCAGCGTCGCCCAGTCCGGCAGCGCCAGCGCCCGAGGATCATCGAGTTCGTCTTCATGCCGCGCGAGCTGGTGCTGCCAACCCGTCACGTCGACGCGGTTTCGGTCGATGACCTCATCGCGAACGGCCTGATTCAACACCCGCGCCAGTGCGGCGAGCGTGTTCTTGATGGTGGACTGGCCGCAGCCGTCCGCGATCCAAACGGATACCGCCCGATCGGCGAGGCCAGTCGTCATCATCGTGACCGGCAGGTGTCCGAGCGTCGGCACGATCCGGAGCCGCCAGCCAGCGCGGTACGGATCGAGCGTCTTGGGCTCCACACCGCGCATCGCGGTATCCCAGTGCGCCTTTCCGTACTCTGCGAGGGTGGCCGTAGCGGTCTTCGGGTCGACACCGCGAGCGGTCGCCTGCTCGATACGTTCGATCCAAGCCTCCGCTTCCGCCCGGGTGCTGAAGGACTCCGATTTGGAGGCGCGCCGCTTCGTCGCCGGGTCGGTCCACCGCACGCGCGCACGGTGCGCGCCAACCTTCCCACGGAACTCGATGTCACCGCGGATCGAGACCCCGAGCGGGATCACCTGTACTTGGCCGTCCATCACGCCGCCGCCGGATCGATGCGCTTGGTCTTCAGGTAGGCCCTCAAATCGGCGCCGCTGTAGCGGATCACCCGATCGGAGACCACAACGAACGGAGGACCTTGCGGAGGACGAGCGGTACGCCAGCGGCGCAGACTGGACGCGTCCACGCGGAGAAACACCGCCACCTCTTCGGTTGTGTACCAAGCCGACTCGTCGAGCTGCCGCCACTGTTCGTCGCTGTTCATGGCTACGCCACTCCCCCGGTCTGGGTGCGAGCTTCCTGCTCGGCGATCCACGCTTCGATCACACTCTGGCGATAGACGCGGCGACGACCGAGTTTGAAGCTCGCCGGGCCGACGCCCTTGTGCGCCCAGTAACGCCAGGTAGCCGCAGGGATGCCAGTGAGACCTTCGAGGTCGGCCGCCTGCAAGAAATTCTCGGTGGTCATGGTGGTGTCTCCGTTTCGGTGCGGCGCGGTGGTTCGGGTGGTGGTGCGCTGGGCGTAGGTGGGTGGTGCGTCCGGTGCGCTGTTGTCACATCCGGTGCGCGGGCTGGTGCGCGGCGCACCGGCGGGTGTCGCTTGGTGCGCACCGCTGTCGCTGCCGGTGCGTTGCGTCGTGCGCACGCTGTCGCCCCTGGTGCACACGCTGTCGCTTGATGTGTCCCGGTTGGTCGGGTCGGCGGCGGCTCCAGTCGATGCGTGCTGGCCGGTGGTCTCGCTCGTCCCGAACGTGTAGCGCTGTGACCTGGCGATATCCGAGGCTCGATGGGCGGTGTCGGCTGCTGTCGCCTGCTGTGCACCGCTGTGCCGCCTGCTGTCACACGTGGTGCGCACCGTGTCGCCTGCTGTCACATCGGTGGTGCGTAGTGGTGCGTTCATGCGACACCCCACGGGGTGAGGACCGGGATGTTCGGGTCGGTGAGGTCGTCGTAGTCGACGGCCGCGACGGTCAGTGCACCGTTGTCGAGGACGCCGTGACGGGTCAATTCGTCGATGGTGCGCAGCACGGTGTCTGGTTCGGTGTCTCCGGTGCACACGTACAGCAGCCCGTCGCACAGGTCGGTGGCGGTGCGGATGGTGCGCACCAGCGTTTCGGCGAGTTTGCTCGGCGTGGTCGAGTTGCCGACGTCGACCTTGACTCCGACTGTTGCGCCGCCGAGGATCAGCTGCCCGTCGTAGGGGTAGGCACCGCGGTATTCGGTGTCGTAGCGCAGTTCCCGTTCCGAGCGCCAGTCGTAGAACCCGTTCGCGCCCAACGCGATCCGGACTTTGGCGATGGCACGGCCTCGGGCAGACCACAAGCGGGAGGGCTGCCAGTCCGGCATCGGGTGGCCGAACACCCGCACCACGGCCGCGCGGGTCGGCACGATCCACTTCGGGCCGGTCGAGATCCGGGTGAGCGGGTGCACCATTCCGCCGGCGCGCAACCGGCCCAGCATCTCGTAGACGTGGTTGCGGCCGGTGCCGAGGAACTCGGCCAGCACATCCGGTTGCATCGCGCGGTGCTGCACCAGGGCATAGATGGTGCGGGACTCGCGGCCGGTCGCGTAGAAGTGGTCGTCGGTATCGCGGGCAGAGAGGGTCACTAGGGCACCATCCTTTGCGCGGATCTTGTTACGGGGTTCGTGGAAGGGACTCGGGGGGAGCCGGGGTGACGGCCTGGGTCGGTCGCTCG